>CAMZHI010000011.1 GCA_947306755.1 uncultured Clostridia bacterium
TTTTCTATAAATTTTATCATATAACAAAAACTGGTTCAATACTTTAAACTATTTTTCCCCCACCTAAACAAAAATCTCCTACATAAAACACAGCAGATTGTCCTGGTGTTAAAGCTCTTACCTCTTCATCAAATTTTACTTTAATTGTATTTTCATCTATTTGAATAATTTTGGCTTTTGTCTGTTTAGAAGAATATCGTGTTTTAACTTCTACTTTCATTTCATCTTTTATTTCATCTACTAAAATTAAATTGATATCTTCAACTATGGCTTCCTTTTTATATAATTCTTTTTCTTCCCCAACTATTACCTCATTTTTTAGGTTATTAAATCCTAAAACAAAAAGTGGCACTTTATATGCTATTCCAAGGCCCTTTCTTTGACCTATTGTATAATTATATAATCCTGTATGCTCACCTAAAACTTCACCTTTAGAGTTTACAACATTCCCTTTTTTAGGCTTTATATCAGAATTGTTTTCTAGAAATTTTTTATAATTTCCATCTGGCACAAAACATATATCTTCTGAATCTGGCTTATTTGCAACTTTTAGATTATTATCACTTGCAATCTTTCTAATTTCATCTTTTGATGAAAAATCCCCTAAAGGAAATAAAATATGCTCAATTATATCTTTTGGAGTATTCCAAAGTACATAGCTTTGATCTTTTTTGCCTGCATTTGATTTTTTTATACCCCATCTTTGAAATTCTTCATTAAACTCTGTTTTAGCATAATGCCCTGTTGCTATGTAATCTATTCCCATTTCTTTAGCCTTTTCGTACATAAGACCAAATTTCATATATTTGTTACATTCTATACATGGATTAGGAGTCTTACAATTTGCATAGCATTTAATAAAATCATCTATAACATATTTTTTAAATTCATCTTTATAATTGAATATAAAATGTGGAATTCCTATTTGGTTACAAACATTTTTTGCATCTAAATATGTATTTGTATTACAACAACTGCTTCCAGCAAATAATTCTAATGTACATCCTATTACTTCATACCCTTGTTCTTTTAGAAGTAGTGCTGAAACAGAGCTATCTACTCCTCCACTCATTCCGAATTAATACTTTTTTCATAAATATTCTTTCCTTTTATTGACACATTTTTTAAAATGTGCTATTATAATGATATAAAAGATAAGAGCTTAAAGCTCTTATCCATTCGATGGGTGAGATTTATCTGTGTTTGGGTAAATCTCTATTTTTCTATCTTTGGAACTATATTTTAATACATACTTGCTTTTGGCACATATATGTATTAAAAATGCTAGCCCTAAGAAGAAAGTTATAAGTACTAACAATGTTGTTAATATTTTCATAACTGCAGTACCTCCTTCTTTTGTATTTACATTTATGCTAAAAATAAGCATAAATGCATAGACTAATAAGAGCATAGTCTTACCAGTCTATGCACTTATGCCTGAAGTGGTATGCTTCCCAACAATTGAAATTATAACATATATTAATACTCTAGTCAATATTTTTGCAAACTTTTTTTCGATGCATTGTGTATTCTTGTTACCATTATTATTTTATTTCTTTATAGTTTTTTACATTCTTTTACAATTACACCTTTTTGATTTAAATACCCATAAATAAAAACTAGCCCGGTAGGGCTAGACATATATTCAATTGTATTGCCTTAAAACTAGCAATCTTCATGTTTTAATTTATCTCTATCAGTGCTCAGGGCTACTTTAATAAAGTGAGACACGAAAGCCGACTGTAGACGTAAGAATAGTTCGTACTGTTGCTGTCGCGATAAGAAGCTGGAGTGTAAGAGCCTGTACCGAAGTAATAGCCACCACGATTGCTACAAGGGTAGCGGGAGTTGGAAGTATTTTCAATTGTCCATTCATTAACATTTCCTGCTATATCACATATGTTTTTCTTGCTATTATTTTTTGTATTTGCTCCAGTTGTATATAATATTCCATTTCCATCAGTTGATTGACTTTTCTTTTCACTTAATTCTACAAATCCTGTTTCATCTTCATTATATGCTTTCCAGATTGTACTTAATGTCCAACTTGACATTTTCGCATAATGACTTCCTTGTTTTAAATCAAATACAGAATCTTTGTAATTTCCCCAATCGTGACTATCTGTATCTCCTTCTTTTCCTATAAACTTTAATATCAAATCCCATTGTACTCCCATTAATAATCCACTTGTTTTATCTCCTTTTTTTCCTGCTGATATTCCTTGGGCTAAAGTTTGTGCTTGCCCCCACTTTACAAACGTATAAGGCTGTACATTTTCTTTTATTACAGCTATTTGAGTTGTATCCCCTGATGCACTTCTTGCACTTGTTGTTACATTTTCTGTTCCCTGTATTCCTGTTTCATATCTTCCTACATAAAATCCACCATTTTGATATATTGATTTTAATACATCTTTATATGCACCTGTATAATCTGGAACTCCTTCTCCTACTGGTGGTAAATGATCAGCCAATGATGTATTATTAAGCGTTGAGCCAGAATAATTTCTTAAATCTTGTGCAATTTTTAAATATTCCGCATCTGTAAATTCTGTTATTGATCTTCCTGCTGTTGTATATACTCCTCCTGTTATTGGAACTTCAACCCATACAAATTCATTTTTTCCATCTGTTATAACTAATCCTCCTGCTACTGTTTGCTCAGTTGGCTCACTTGATATTCTAAAACTACTTGATGGCAAATATGGTTTTGTTGTATCTGTTTGCAATGTCGCGATATCTATTTCTGTTCCACCTCCACCGCTTGGTGTTACTGTTCCATCAAAATAATAATCTTTTCCACTTATTGTGACTCCAGTTGGTGTACCAGATACTTTTTTTAATGTATAATTTCCCGCTCCAAATTCTTTATTTAATTCACTTATTAAATTTGGCTCTGTTGCTTCTCCTTTTCCTCCTGTTAATGCTGCTAAATATGCAAGTTGTACTCTTTCTGCTATTTGCTTTTCTCCCGTTAAATCTCTTGCTTCTCCTGCTCTGTTTAATATTCCATTATTTCCAGTTAGCATTGAAATACTTATTCCAGCTAATATTAATAGGACAATAATCGTAACGACTAATGCTATAAGAGTTATTCCGGTTATTTGTTTTTGTTTTATTTTTTTTATTTATCTTCACTTTTTTTGTTCCTCCTTTTTTATTTTTCTTCAGTTAATTTTTTTTAAAAGTAATTTTATTTTTTTATTTCAAATTAGCTTGCTTATTTATGCACACCTACTATTTTAAGGTTTATACCTTCTTGCTGAAACAACTCTTATTTAATTTTCAATGTGCATAAATCTTCGCTAATTTTTACAGTCCTATATTATCATATACAAAAAATTTGTACAAGTATTTTTTAGGAATTTTAAGATAGAAAAATTACAGTAGCATATCATCTAATGTGTGCCATGCAAGTAGTGCACACTTAACTCTTGCTGGCATATTAGAAACATTTTTAAATGCAATTGCATCTTCTAATTTTTCTAAATCATCTTCATTTACTTCTTCTCTTTTAATCATAGAAATAAATGTTTTAATTATTTCTTTTGCTTCTTCAATTGTTTTTCCTTTTAAAGTATCTATCATAATTGAAGTTGAAGCCTGTGAAATTGCACAGCCATGACCAGAAAAAGCCATATCTTCTATAACATTTCCATTCATTTTAACTTCAAGAGTTATTTCATCTCCACAATTTGGATTATGCCCAATATCACATAAATCAGCCTTTTCTAATTTCTTTTTGTTATATGAATTCATACTGTGTTCCATAATTAATTCATTATAAATACTATTTAAATTATTCATAAATTTCCTTTCTTTTCTTGACATTTTTTTATCTTATTTTTATAATACTAATTAGGAGGTGATTAATATGGCTATTGATAATTTACAAAAATGTCCAACACCAACGGTTCCTGGTCAATATGATCTTTCTCAGCATACAGAAGCACTTGCACAAGATCTTGAGTATATTAAATCCGTTATAGATAACTATTTGAACAATAATGGAACAAAACAAATAGCTGATTTCTTACTTGAATCAATATTTCCAATGTTAGATAATGTTGCTAGGGGTGTGAGAAGTATTCCTCAAAATGTGACAACTCAAGAAACCACTACAAATAAAACAGTCGAGTCACTTGATCCTGTACTAAAATAAAAACCTTGTCCACCAAGGTTTTTTATTTTTTCAAAAACCTCTCAAACATCTTATATGCTTTATTTAAAGCCTTTATTAATTTATCCACATCCTCTTTATTATTATAAAAATAAAAACTTGCTCTACAGGTTGAATCTATTCCCATATATCTTAAAAGTGGTTGTGCACAATGGTTTCCTGAGCGCACACATACTCCTTCTGAATCTAATATACTTGCAACATCATGTGGATGAACTCCTTTTATGTTAAACGAAATTACACTTGAATGATTTTGCAAATTACTGGTTAAATATAACTCAAGAAAATCTAATCTTTTTAATTCTTCAATTGCATAGTTAACAACTTCTTGTTCTATTTCTTGAATTTTATCATATCCTATTTTTTCAATATAATCTATTGCTGAACCTAATCCTATTACACCTTCTACATTTTGAGTTCCTGCTTCAAATTTATTTGGTAGTGGTGCAAATGTTGTTTCTTGTTCATATACATATTCTATCATGTCTCCACCCATAAGAAAAGGTGTCATTTTATTTAATATTTCTTTTTTTCCATATAATACTCCTATTCCAAGTGGAGCAAGCATTTTATGACCCGAAAAGACAAGAAAATCACAATCTAAATCTTGCACATCTATTTTCATATGTGGAATACTTTGAGATGCATCTACCACCACAACTGCACCTTTTCTATGTGCATATTTTATAATTTTTTTAACATCATTAATTGTTCCTAAAACATTCGATACATGTGTAATTGCAACAATTCTGGTGTTATCTGTGATTTTCTTTTCAATTTCCTCATCAGATATTTCATAATTATCGTTTATATACATATATTCTAATTTAGCACCAGTTATTTTGCTTACTTTTTGCCAAGGTACTAAATTTGAATGATGCTCCATAATAGAAAGTACTATTTTATCATCTTTTTTTACATTATCCATACCATAGGAATATGCAATTAGATTTAAGGCTTCAGACGCATTTTTTGTAAATATTATTTCTTGTGCCTGTCTACTATTTATAAATTTTGCAATTTTTTCCCTAGTGTTTTCGTACATTTCAGTAGCTTCCATACTTAAAGAATATGCTCCTCTATGTGGATTTGCATTAAAATTTTCATAAAAACTTTTAACAGCATCTATTACTTGATTTGGCTTTTGTGTTGTAGCTCCACTATCTAAATAAGTTATATTTCTATTTTTCAATAATGGAAAATCATTTTTTATTTCTTCTATATTCATAATTTAGTCCTTTCTGTCGACTTTTGCCGAACGATTTTTCTTGATTTATAGCACTTTTTGTAATATAATTATGTCGCCTCTTTTTAGAGAGTATTTTCGTAAAAGAGGTGACGATATATGAAAAGACTTTTACGTCTAGTTGCTATGATATTAATCTATTTGATTTCAAAATCAGATAATTAATACATAGAAACGTAAAAACCCCACTCAGCACAGTGGGGTTTTTTGATATATGAAAAAATTTTACGTCTTTTTCATTAATATTATATATCGATTTTTACCAAATGTCAATATATATGCAATTTTTTCATCGCAAAATTCGACATATTCCCCACTTTTATGTTAATTTAGCATCTATTTCTTCAATAATTTCCTTTTTTATTTCTTCATTTTCTATGTTCTCTATTATTTCATTAAATCCTGCTTTTATTATTAGTTTTTGAGCTTCTGCTTTTGTTAGCCCTCTTGTCATCAAGTAAAATAACTCATCTTTGGCTATTTTTCCACAAGCTGTACTATGACTTCCTTCTACATCTTCTTCCGTACATAATAAAATTGGAAGTGATATTGATTTTGCAGTATCAGATAGAATTGTACAATATTCTTTTTCATCTCCTATTGCCTTTTTTGCACCTTTTTTGAAATCTATTGTACCTTTGAAGTGTTTTTTACAATTATCTTTTATAGCACCTTTTACATCTATTCTTGCATTTGTATTTTTTCCATAACACTCCATAATATAATTTAAATCTAAAATTTGATTTTCATTTCCTAAATATATAGTATTCAAAGTGTTTTTTGCATTAATTCCCTTTAAGTTTGAATAATAATTTGTTATACTATTTTTTCCACCAAAATCTACTATTGTATATTTTACGTCTGCATTTTCCTCTAAAACATTTTCAATTGCAATAAAATTATTTAATTTATTATTTAACATATTTAAAATTATAATATTGGCTTTAGCTTCTTTATTTGCTATAACTTTTACTTTAGAATTATGATAACCATCTGTATTATCAATTGATTTATAATCTAAAACAATAGTAGAATTTGATTTTTCTTTTAGATTTATTTCTATATTTTCTATTAAATATTTATTATTCTCAGAAAATTCATAAGTTAAATGTAATTCTTTATTATTAGTATTTGTTACATTAATTGATATTGTTTTATTTGATTTATCTTTAATTTGATTTTCTAAAAACTTTCCATTACCAAATTTAAATTCTATAAATTTGTTCATTTCTAAAATTTCAAAATCTTTTATATCACCTAAAATTTTCAAACTTTTAAATTCTTGTATATTTTCAGGTATTTCTATATTTTCCAATTTTATATTATTTATAGCATAATTTTTTGCTGTTCTAATTGGTGTTTCGTTTAATGTTAAATCCATGATATTTAGTCCTTTCTGTCGACTTTTGTCGAACGATTTTTCTTGATTTGTAGCTATTTCTGTAATATAATTATGTAGCCTCTTTTTATAGAGTATTTTCATAAAGAAGGTGATGTTACTTATGAAGAAATTACTAAAACTAGTGGCTATGATATTAATTTATTTGATTTCAAAATCTGATAATTAATACATAGAAACGAAAAAATCCCACTTTGCAGAGTGGGATTTTTTTGATACTTATGAAAAACTTCTAAAATTCTTTCATATTTATAATACATCAAATTTTTAGAAATGTCAATATTTATTGAATTTTTTCCATCGACATAATTCGACATTTTCCCCACTATTATATTTAATTTTTTCATTCTAAAACATTTCTTTTTTCATTGGGTACAGTCCCATTTTAAAAATGGAAATATCTTTATCAACAAATATTAAAATGTAGTCCATTTTTCAACTGGGACAGTCCCCAATGAAAAAATCATCCTATAGCTCCTTCAAGTTCTAAATTAATCAAATTATTCATCTCCACCGCATACTCAATTGGAAGTTCTTTTGAAATCGGTTCTGCAAAGCCTCTTACTATCATTGCTTTTGCATCTTCTTCACTTAAGCCTCTTGTCATCAAATAAAAAATTGATTTATCACTTATCTTTCCTATTTTTGCCTCATGTGAAAATTCTACTTCATCTGTTTTTATATCATTTACAGGAATTGTATCTGACCTTGATATATCATCTAGCATTAAAGATTCGCAGTCAACCGATACTTTTGAATTTTTTGCATTTTCGTTAACTCTAACTAAAGCTCTGTAAGTTGCTGTTCCACCATTTTTTGAGATTGACTTTGAATTTACAATACTTGATGTGTTTGGAGCATTGTGGACTACTTTAAATCCTGTATCTAAGTTTTGTCCTTTTCCTGCAAAAGATATTCCTGTATATTCTGTATTTGCACCTTCTCCATTTAATATGCTCATTGGATATAGCATTGATATTTTTGAGCCAAATGAACCTGATACCCAGTCTACTTTTGCATTTTTACCTATGATTGCTTTTTTTGTATTTAAGTTAAGCATATTTTTTGACCAGTTTTCTATGGTTGAATATCTTAAATATGCGTTATCTTTTACATATAATTCTACACATCCTGCATGGAGATTCACTTTATTGTATTTGGGAGCAGAACATCCTTCTATAAAATGAAGTGAAGCTCCTTCATCTACTATTATTAAAGTATGCTCAAATTGCCCAGATTCTGGAGAGTTTAATCTAAAATAGCTTTGAATTGGAATCTCAACTTTAACACCTTTTGGCACATATACAAAAGATCCTCCTGACCAAACAGCACCATGTAAAGCAACAAATTTATGGTCATATACTGGAACACATTTCATAAAATGTGCTTTTACTAAATCTGGATATTCTCTAACTGCTGTTTCCATGTCTGTATATATTACACCTTGTTCTAAAAGCTCATTTTTCATACTATGATAAACAACTTCTGAATCATATTGAGCTCCTACTCCAGCCAGTGACTTCTTCTCGGCCTCTGGGATTCCAAGTTTATCAAATGTATTTTTTATATCTTCTGGAACCTCATTCCAGTTTCCTGTAATTTTGGATTTTGGCCTTACATAAGTTGCAATTTCATCCATATTAAGTTCAGATAAATCTGGTCCCCATGTTGGAAGTTCAAGCTTTTCATATACTTCTAGTGCTTTTAATCTAAAATCTTTCATCCACTCTGGGTCATTTTTTTGTTTTGAAATTTCTTTTATTATTTCAGGAGTTAATCCTTTTTTTATTTTAAAATCATATTCATCTTTGTTTTTAATATCATAAATATTTCTATTTATTTCTTCTATTTTTGTTTTCACCTTTCCTACTTCTCACCTCTCACATCTAGCTTCTCACTTCCTGTTTTCCACTTCAAAATTATTTATAGTTCTTATATCCATTTTCTTCTATATCTTTTATTATTTCTTCTCCACCGGTCTTTACAATTTTACCATTTACTAAAACATGTACATAATCCACTTTTAGATTTTTAAGTATTTTAGCATTATGAGTAATAATAAGTACTGCATTATCTTTATTTTTAAACATTTCAATTCCTTTAGATACAACATTTATTGCATCTACATCTAGTCCAGAATCTGTTTCATCTAATATTGCAAGTTTTGGGTTTAAAACAAGCATTTGAAGAATTTCATTTTTCTTTTTTTCTCCTCCAGAAAAACCAACATTTAAATCTCTTTCACTGTATTCTGGCTTTATTTGAAGTTCATTCATTTTTTGCTTAACTTCTTCTTTAAATTTAAATATTTTTACTGGTTCTCCTGTTACTTTATTTTTAGCAGTTTTTAAAAAATTAATAACTGATATTCCTGGTATTTCTTCTGGAAGTTGAAAAGACATAAATATACCTTTTCGAGCTATTTCATCAGGTGATAAATTTGTAATATCTTCATTTTCAAATACAATACTACCATCCATTTTTGTATATTCTGGATTATTAAATATTGCATTTGCAGTAGTTGATTTTCCAGAGCCATTTGGTCCCATAATAACATGAACTTCACCTTTATTAATTTTTAAATCTATTCCCTTTAGAATTTCTTTTTCACCCACATTTACATATAAATTATTTATTTCTAATAGTTCGTTTTTCATCTTAAAATCCTTTCTTTTTGTTGTCACTGGTACCGGAGATTTTTGGCTACATTGTTGTCACTCGTACCGGAGATTTTTGACATAAATTATTTTTCAATCGTATTTTGTCTTCTTCTTTCAGATTGGAAAAGAATTAAATTTTAGCAAGGCAAATTTTAGCAAAAAGGTAAGGGAGCGTACTTTGTGTACGTGACCGCGTTTTTGATAAAATTTAACACAGCTAAAATTGTAATTATTTTTCAATCGTTAACTCTTCTCTTGCAAGTTCTGCATCTTTCTTGTGCTATATCATAGTTACAATTCAACTCATTCAAATTAAGAACTTTATGAACATATTTAGCTAAATTATTTAAAGTATAATCTTCCATAGTAAGTTTGAGTTTCTCCGCTTCTTTTCTTGCTTTTTCTTCATCTAGCCCTAAAACATCTTTAAGAAAAACATAACTTATATCATATGCTTCTAAGACTTTTTTTGCTATGTCTGAACCTTTATCTGTAAGCTCTATTTTTCCATATGTTTTATTATTTACTAAATCTAACCCTTTTAAATTATTAATAGCTTTTGTTACACTTGGTTTTGAAATATTTAAACTTTCTGCTATATCAGTAACTCTGATTTCCCCATTTTTTATTTTTAGCACATACATTGTTTTTAAATATTCTTCTTGTGATTTTGATATCATTTATTTCTCCTTCAATGTTAGCTTCGGCTAACATTATATTATAATTATACCCTATTGTCAATAAAAAATAAAAAAATTTACTTTTTTTGGAATAACTCTTGACAAAAATAGAAACAAATACTATAATACTATTTGTCGTAAGACAAAATCTACCAATAAAATGCAGATGTGGCGGAATTGGTAGACGCACAGGACTTAAAATCCTGCGGTTGAATAAACCGTGCCGGTTCGATTCCGGCCATCTGCACCAATGACGTATCTGTTCGAACTAACAGATAGATTAAAAATCATTCAAGTAGTTGGATGATTTTTTTCTTTGCTCAAAAAACATCATCCAATATCCTAAAAAGAAAGGATGGTGCTTGAAATGAAGATAATTAAAGAAGAACTACGATTTGAGGAAAATTTAAAGAAAAGACTAGAATTTATATGTGAGTTCTCAAAGGTTACGCCTACTTTTGTTAATGGTAGTATAAGAAAAATTGAGAAAACCAATATTTCTTATATTGAGCCACATAGAGTAATTGTAAAAGATACTACATTTCTGGTCTTTAACTATTCTAATGATGTTTATATATCCAATCTTGCAAAAAAGATAAAATTATCGGAATTAGAAGATTATATAAACAGCATAAAATAGCTAAAAATTTGACATTTCTGAAAATCGTGATATAATACTGACAGTAAATTATTTATGTTTACCTGTTAGGAGTTGATTATATGTTTTTGGTTTGTTCCAAGAAAATATATTGTAATATAAACAGATTTAAGAGATGTCAAGGATAACTTGTGTGTTTTCTTTGATGTCTCTTTTTTGTTAGGAGGTTTATAAATTGAGTGAAGAAAAGAAAAAATGTGGATTGTATATGAGGGTTTCTACCGAAGACCAAGCTCGTGAAGGCTTTAGTCTTCCAGAGCAAAAAGAACGATTAGAAGCTTATTGTAAATTTAAGGGTTATGAAATTGTAGATTACTATGAAGATGCAGGGGTTAGTGCTAAAACAGGCAATTATAGAGCAGAATTTGAAAGACTAAAAGAAGATATAAAATCTAAAAAGATAAATACTATTATCTCTCTTAAATTAGATAGATTTACAAGAAGTATTTATGACTGGGAAGAACTTATAACATTTTTAGATGAGAATGAAGCTTATATAGATTGCGTTAATGATGATATAAATACAACCACAGCAAATGGTAAGATGATTTCAAGACTTTTGGTAAGTGTAAGCCAGAATGAAATTGAAAGAACTAGTGAGAGAACAAAAATAGGTTTAGCTGGAGCAATAAAGCAAGGTCATATTCCCCATATTGCTCCATTAGGTTATAAACATGAAAATAAAACTCTTGTAATAGATTATTCTACCAAAGATGTTGTTGTTAGAATATATGAGTTATATTATGAGGGCTATTCTTATAAGAAGATCAGTAATATCTTTAATGAAGAAAAAGTTTTAGGAAAAGATAACTGGAGAGATTCTACAATACAAACTATTCTTGAAAATGAAATATATAAAGGCGACTTTGTTCATGGAAAGAGAACTAAATCTCCTACTTATTATGAAAATGTTGTAGAACCTATTATTTCTAAAGAAATGTGGGAAGATTGCCAAGTTCAGAAAAAGAAAAATTCAAGAAGTTATCAAAGAACATTAACTTACCTATATTTACAGAAAATAAAATGTCCTAAATGTAATCGTATTTTAGGTGGTAAAGCTACTACAAAGAAAAATGGAAAGCCTTACTTCTATTACTATTGTAACGATTGCAAAATAACCATTAAAGAAAATGCCATAAATGAATACTTTAATCAATTTATAAATGAATTAGTAGAATATGACTCTGTTGTAAATCAATTCTTTTTGCCAATGATAAGACAAAGATTTGATGAGCCTAAAGAAAAACTTGAAAAAGAACTTGCTAAACAAAATGAAAAACTTGTAAGAATTAGAAACGCATATATAAATGGTGCATTTGATTTAGATGTTTTTAATAAAGAAACTGCTGTTGTAGAAGAAGCTATAAAAAAGATTAAAGAAGAATTAAAAACTACTGATTGTGCAGAAGAATTAAGATTTACTCCAAAAGATATTTTATTAAAAAGAGATATAGATTTTCTTAATAAAATGATTATGAATAAGCAATATAAAGAAAGAACAAAAACATGGAAAGATTACACTCGTGAAGAACAAGCTGAACTTATAATGAAGTATGTTGATGAAATAAAACTAACTCTTATAGGAAGTGAAGTAATTGTAAAGGAGATTAATTTTAGAGACTCTATTTGTAAACCATGTCAAGAATTATATGATAAAGGTTATATTGATACAACAAAACCTATGTTATTAGGAAATGTATTAGGAAGTGTCAGATTTAGTAACTATTTACCAGAAGAAGAATTTGGAGAAATAATAATGAGATTACAACAATACTATGATGTTCATTATACAGAGGCAACATATTATTTACAAGAGCAAGTATTTTATTTTAATTTCGTTGAAGATAATAGTGCTATTGTTAGAGTATTCCCATTAGAAGATTATTATAAATTAGATCCAGATAATAAAATGGAAGAATATCGATTTGGAATAATTTATATTAATGGTGATGATTATGATGACTTTGAAATTACAGAAGCAGATAATATCGAGCCATACTTTAATGCAATACCAGATGATAATGAAACAACAATTAAATTTGAAAATGGTAAACGTAGTGAAATTGTTGTGAAGCCAGTAAAATTCTCCGAAAAAGATTCTAAATAATTGTTGCAACTTTTACTTTGGTTATGGGCTATGTTGCAACAATCAAATTAACGTGGCACGTTTTGTTTTTACGGAGTAAAAATGAAAGTGGCGATAGTTAATTTGAATAAATTTTATCCCAGTGGGAGAAAATTTATTGCCTCGCAGAGCCCCCGAGTTTTGATAGTATGTCAAAACTCATAGGGGGTTAGGACTTATGACAGAGTCAAAGTCCTATGCTTCGAAGCAAGTTCTAAAGGAGGAAAAAGATGGAGCAAGAATTAGCATATTCTTTTCACTTAGGTAGTGATAAGAACAAAAGTAAAGTAGCTAAAAAAACAGCTAAAGGAAATGTATCTGGTACTACTTCTCTATCAAATAATGCTATACAAAATGCAAATGATTTATCTAGAGCAAATAAACACAATCTGCGAGATTATGATAATCAAAGAGAATTGATTACAACTATATATGGAACTAACGATATTGTTGAAGATGTTAAGCAAGTATATATAGATGAATTTGAAGAAGCTCGTATTGAATTTAATAATAAACAGACTAGAAATGATAGAAAAATCAATAATTATTTTGAAAAGGCTTGTACATTACAGAACGATATTGCTTGTGAGATTATAATAGAACTTGGAGATATGGATTTTTGGCAAGACAAAGATGATGAGTATAGATTTAAAATGATTGATGTATATAATGAGCAAATACAAGACTTAAATAAAATAGTACCAAACTTTAAAGTGGCTAATGCAACGATACATTTTGATGAAACCTCTCCCCACATGCATGTCATAGGTGTACCAGTAATTGATAATTGTAAAAAAGGTATGAAAAAACAAGTTGGTAAATCTAAAGTGTTTACCAAAGAGTCATTAACAGCTATTCAAGATAAAATGAGAAATGCTTGTATCAAGTCATATAACAAGTTTTATGGTGTTGATAGTAGGCTAAAAGCTAAACAAAAAGGTAGAAATCAAGACATCAATGTTAAAGAAATGGAGAATTACAGAGAAATAAAGAAAAGACTTGAACAGCAAAAGCAGAAACTTGAAAATGCTAATAAACAAACTAAAAAGCTAGATAATTCAAGTAAATGTATAATTGAGTTATTAGATAACTTAAAGCCTATGCCCTTTAATAAAAATAATAGCCAAATTTCAAACGAGAATATAGAAAATATCAAAGATTATATTAAAGACGTAACAGATGTCACTCAGACAGTTAGAAGTGTAAATGACTTAAATATGTCGATTAAAGATTTTGAACATGCTACTTCTAAAATAGAGAGTGAAAACTATTCACTTAAAGAAAAAATAAAGGTTAAAGATGATAATATTAAAGATTTGAAAGATGAATTATCGGCTAAAGAAAAAACAATTATCAAATTAAGTAGTGCTTTAGAAAAAGCTAAGACAGAATTATGCAAATTTAAGGGATTTTGGAAATCACTTATTAAAAGATTTCAAATGAAGATATTTGATGAAAAATATTATGATATTCCAGAAGA
The DNA here is from genome assembly GCA_947306755.1 of uncultured Clostridia bacterium. Lineage (GTDB taxonomy): Bacteria > Bacillota > Clostridia > TANB77 > CAG-508 > CAG-269. Next base: position 14,429 of record CAMZHI010000011.1, read on the forward strand.
TAAACGAAGCTATACTCTTGTGGCAGAAGATTTAGAAAAAAGTGGAATATTTGATAATAACGATTCAGATATAGTTCATAATCCTACAAGAAAAGTATTAACCAATGATGAATTAGCTGAAATACAAGCTAAAAAAGGAAAAAAGAAAAACGATTATAACCTAAATTAAAGGAGTGAAATAATTATGAATAATGAATTACCAAAAACAAAGATAGATGAAAAAACTGGAATTGAATATCATTTAGAGGGAGATTATTATATTCCCAATCTTACAATACCAAAGCAAGAAAATATAACTCTTAATAAATATGGCAGAATGAGATTAAACTACCTAAAAGAGCATAAAAAAGCTGACTATTCAATAATGCTTTTAGATGGTACATTAAATAGTCATCTAAAAGAAATTCAAGAACAAGCTACATCAAGGGTTGAACAAATTATTAAGCAACTAAAAGATAATAGTGGTTTAACCGAAGAAATGAAAAATACAGATATGCTTTATTGGGTTGGAACTATGAATGCTATTAAAAATCAAGCTGAAGAAATAGTTTTTAATGAATTAATATATGTATAGGAGATGGTGCAAATGAAGAATTTAAGAGAAGTTAAAGATGATTTATTAAAAGAATGGCTAGAGTTTCGAGAAGAAACAGCATTTAGTGAGATGACTCCTCAAGATAAGAAATATTGTATCTATTTTGAAGAGATTGCAGAGAGAATACTAAAAAATGTCCCTGAACAGAATAAAAAATATGTTCAAAAACAACTTGATCAACTTGAGAAAAACTTTATGAATTATCTATATTACTGGAATGAGAAATATTATAGAAATGGTTTTGTGGATGTGATTGAGTTGTTAGAAATATAATAGTATGGGCTATAAAGAACAAATATCATTCTTTATAGCCTATTTTTATTTAATAAATATTGGCAAATTAATTGTAAAATTCGACTAGAATTGATATAATGTTTTTGCTAGATTATTTTTTTGTAAAATGTTATACTATTTCATAAATGTAATGTAAAGGAAAACGTATTTAATGGAGGTTTTAGATATGCAAATTATAAAGAGCAGAGATGCAATTAAAGGTGCTAATAGTGATAAATGCAAAACAATAGAATATTCATTTGGAGATAAAGACATAGATTTAGGATTAGCAACTATTACAGGCAGATACCCAGAAAATGGTTTTTGTGTTAATTTAATTAGCAAAGAGTTAGTTTATGTACTTGATGGTTCAGGCAAATTATGTTTTGAAAATGGAAGTATTGAATTTTCAAAAGGAGATTCTATTTTAATTAATAATAATGAAAAATATTATTGGGAAACAAACTATTGTAAAGTGTCTATGGCATGTAGCCCTGCATGGAGCATAGAACAGCATAAATTAATATAATAAATTGTAGATTTAGGAAAGTATTGAAATGAGTATTCAAAATGAAAAAACAATAAAAGTTTATTCAAAAAAAGCGAAACAATATCTTATTAATAATAGCAAAATTGATCCAATAGCAGTAAAAAAATATAATAATAAAATACATCGACTTATAAAAAAATGGTTTGGATTATTACCCGAAGGTAGTAAAGTATTTGAGGTAGGCTCTGCTGATGGAATCAATGCACTATATATTCAAAAAATTGGTTTAGACATCACGGCTAGTGATATTGCAGATGATTTTATTAATGAAATTAAAAAGAAAAATCTTAATGTAGTTAAATTTAATATCTTGAAAGATAAATTTATTGAAAAATACTCTGCGTTTTTTTGTTGGAAAGTTTTTGTCCATTTTACTCCAGATGATGTATTAATGGCTTTAGAGAATATATATTATGCACTTGAAAACAATGGTATATTGATTTTTAATCTAATTAGTAATGAAACAAAAAGTGTAAAAGAAGAATGGATAGATTTTCCAAATGAATATAGTATAGGTATGGAAAGATTTTTTAAATATTATTCTAAATCAGAAATGGATAGTATAATCGAAAGAACAAAATTTAAGATTATAGATTATCACCAAGAAGTTGGAATAGAAAAAATAAAATGGTTGATATATGTACTTAAAAAGGAGGATGATAGTATTGAATATTAATAAAGACTTACAAGAATACATAGAAAATAATATATTTCCAGTATATGAAAAAAATGAACCAGCACATAATATAGAACATATAAAATACGTAATCAATAGAAGTTTTAAGTTTGCAGAAACAATTCCTGATATAAATTACAATATTGTTTATACTGTTGCAGCATATCATGATATTGGGCATCATATTAATCCTAAAACACATGAACTAATATCTGCTGAAATGATGTATAATGATAATAATCTCAAAGACTTTTTTACTGATGAAGAAAGAAAAGTTATAAAAGAAGCTATTGAAGACCATAGAGCTTCAAGTAATCATGAACCAAGAAGTATATATGGTAAAATTGTATCAACGGCAGATAGAAATAACACTGTGGAAGCATGTTTAAGAAGATCATATAGTTATAATAAAAAACTACATCCAGAATATAATGATGAGCAAATTTTTGAAGATTGTCATTTTCATTTAAACGACAAATTTGGAGAAAATGGTTATGCAAAATTTTTCTTTAAAGATGAAGAATATGAAAAATTCTTAACAGATATAAGAGAACTACTATCAGACAAGAATAACTTTATTGAAACACAGAAAAATTATATTAACGATTTGAAAACGAAAGGAGTTATTAAATAATGGAAGTGCAGAAAATTTTGGATGAGATTGAACAATATACTGGAGAAGTTAGTCCAGAACTTAAAAAATATATAGCAGATAATATTTTTCAACAATATAGTAAAAATGATAAAGGACATGGGCTATTACATATCTTGGAAGTTATTAGAAGGTCTTTTGCTTTAAATCAAAATCTTGATTTAGGATTAGATAAAAATATGATTTATGCAATTGCATCATGTCATGATTTAGGAAAGTATATAAATAGCGATATTCATGAAAAAATTGCTGCTGAAACTTTTTTTAAAGATGAAAACATGAAAAAATTTTTCAGTGATGAGCAAAGAACTATTATAAAAGAAGCTATCGAAGACCATCGTTCTTCAAAGAAAGACCATCCAAGAACAAAATATGGAGAATTAATTTCATCTGCTGATAGAAATACTAGGATTGAAATTGTTTTTATAAGAAGTTTTTTTGTTGCTCATGAAAGAATGCCTGACATGAATATAGAAGAATACCTTGATTTTACTTATAAAAGATTATCAAAAAGATATGGTGAAGAAGAACCTGAAAATATGTTTTTAGAAGATGACAATTATAGAGGTTTCTTAAAGGATATGAGAGAGTTGTTGAAACATGAAGAAAAATTAAAAAATAGATATTGTGAAGTAAATCACATAAAATCAAGACAGAATAAAGTCTGTGAAGAAGCTGGAGAATTAGATTATATAGCTTCTAAAAATTCTATTTAGAGATAAAGAAAAATTTAGGAGGATTTATTTATGGAAAGAAAATTTAATAAAGGAGATATTGTCCAACATTTTAAGAGAGAAAAAATGACAGAGGAACAATTAAAAGAAGAACCAAATTTATATTTATATGAAATTATTGGTACTGCAAGACATACTGAAAATAAGGAAGAATTAATGATTTATAAGCCTTTATATCTAACTGAATGTATAGAAGGTGTTGATTTTGCTGCAAGACCATTAGAGATGTTTATGTCAGAAGTAGATCATGAAAAATACCCAGATATTACTCAGAAATATCGTTTTGAAAAAATTACAGATTAGTATAAATGGATGTTAGCAAAAATTATTGACTTTTTCATATAATCTGTGTATAATAAATATAGGAAATGGAGAAACCACAAACGTGGTTTTGCCAAGAAAATGTGTAAACTCACATCTACTCGTCAAAGTACAGATGTGAGCTTTTTTTATTTATGTAGTTGCTTATCAACCCAGTTCTTATACAGAACTGCTGTCAAGGCAACGTTTAATGTTAAAGATAACATTAAGGATATTATAAAAAATAGTATCACTTTAACCATAAACATCACCACCCTTACTACGAAGATTCGTAAAATTGGTGGCAAAAACTACATCTGCTTATTCTCATTTCCTATGTCAGCTAGTATAACATATATTTAACAATAAAGCAATAGAAAAGAAACAAAATTTCGTAAAAGTTTTTTCAAAATTCTCTTGATTTTTATAAAATAATTTGGTAATATATTTATAACTTGAATGACTATTTAGTCATTCGTCAAGAGAGCCAAGGCGAGTTGTAAATGTCTACGTCGTTGGCACCAAAAAAGCAACTATTGAAAGTTGCTTTTTTATTTTTTATTATAATTCTACCTACTAAATAATTTATTATTAAAGACTTCTATTGGATAAATATTTTTATCTTCATAATCTTTAATATACTGAATAGCAATTGAATATTCTCTTAATTCTTTTTCCGTCATTTTTTTAACTTTATCTATATCTAACCATTGAACATCTAAAATTTCTTCTTTGTCAAATTGTATATTCTCTTCTATAACTTCAGCAATAAATCTTACCATTAATCTAGGTTCAGCATCTTTAACATCAACAATTCCAATAGGTAAAACTCCTGTAAGTTTTACTCTGCAACCTGTTTCTTCATAAACTTCTCTAATTGCAACATCAGTTATCAATTCTGCTCCATCAACATACCCAGCTGGAAAATTCCATTTACCATAGCATTTTTTATTTGCTTCTTTAACCATTAAAAACTTATTATCTTTTATAATTATACAACCTGCTATAACTATCATATTTTTCATTCCCCGTGTCTTTATCTCTTATTATAAACAAGTAACTATCGATTTCTTTCTTTTTCATTTCTAATTAAAAACTTTTTGAAATATAATTTAATAAAACATATCCAAGTACTCCTAATATAATCAAAACAGAAATTACAATTGCTTTGACTTTTTTTGTTATTTTTTTACTTAATATAACATATATTCCTATTATAAAAACAATAGCCAAAATAATAGGTTTAGTTATTTTTGATAATATCTCTCCTGTGGTTAATTGTGGTGGCCCATATAATTCTTGTTCTTGTGGTGGTCCATATAGAGCCTGGATTGGTTCTAACGCAGCTCTTGAAATTAATCCACCTATTTTAGTAAATGTTGAAATAATAATTGCTCCTAAACTAATAAATATTTTCTTAATTTTATTCATTTGCTTTTCCTCCTTCAAAAATTTTTTTTAAACATATTTTAGGTTTCTGATTTTTAAAATCCCATGTATGCAAAGAATCTCCTCTACAATACTTCCAATCTTCACATTTTTCACATTCTTTACATTGTAGTTTATCTAAATCTCTAAACCACTTAAATCTATTTTCCCATACGTCTATAAAATCATCTTGTTTAATATTGCCTTGAATTAGTTCCTTTCTTCTTTCAACATTTGGACACACAAAAATATCTCCATTATATAAAATACTTGCAGTTGTAAAACCAGATGTACAAAAGAACATATTTCTCCTTGTTTCTTTCTCATATTTAAGGCCTAAATAATGAGAACATCCATAAGTTACATCCATTTTAGATTTTTTTCGCTTTTCTGCTATAAATTTAATAAGATATTGATAATCTTTAGTATCTAGTGATAAATTATCATTGTCATTAGCTCTTCCTATTGGATCCATATTGACAACTCTCCAAGAATCTATTTTCAATTCTTTCATCTTATTATACATTTCTTCTAATTCTTTTAAGTTTGATTTATTAACTACTGTTGTTACTTGCAAACAATCTAAAAAATTAGAATTTTTTAATTTTTTAATATTATCTATTATTGTTTTATATGACCCTTTTACTCCCCTAAATTCATCATGTGATTCTTCTAGTCCATCTAAACTTATAGATATTGTTGACATTTTAGTATCTTTCATTTTATGTATAACATCATCATTAATTAATATTCCGTTTGTTGTCATTCCCCAATAATAACCTAATTTTTTTGCAAATTCCATCACTTCAAACAAATCTTTTCTTACAAGTGGTTCTCCTCCAGTAATATTTAATAAGATTTTGCTTGCATCATATCTATTTGCAACACTTTGTAAGGCTTTTTTTATTTCTTCAGTAGTTAGTTCATCTTTGAAGTTACTCTCTTCACCTGCTCTACTACCGCAATGTTTACATTTTGCGTTGCATCTTAAAGTTGTCTCCCAAAATAAATTATATAAAATAGGTTTTTCAGCTAATACTTTTTTATTTTTATATGTAAGCTCAGCTTCCCCATATTTAATTATATCTTTTAACATAATTTTAATCCCTTATTTTTATTACAGTGATATTTTATCATATTAAAAATTAAAAATCTACAATTTAAATAAATTATATTTATTTAATTCTATATTAAAATGTGATATAATTTGAATAATTATAATTTTAGGAGGTATCAATATGTCAGAACTAGCCCAAAGAGCACAAATTTCTTATGAAAGAAAACCCAATACATTACACTCATTTTTTGCATTAAAATTTCATGATGGTGATGAAGATCGAGCAAAAGTTGAGGCAATAGAATCTGCTTTAAATAAAGCAGGTATAGAAATAACATTAATGGCACGTGATGTTGAAAAATGGGGCAATGCAGATATTCCTGCTGGTAAAACCCTAATGAAAGATTATGCTTTTCCAGCAATGTTACAGTGTGATTGTAATATAATTGAATTTAGTGAAAAAGGTGTCGGTCTTGGTATGAATGCTGGCTTTTGTTATGCTTCAGGAAAGCCTATTTATGTTATTGCAAAAACTGGTAGTGACATTTCAACAACAATGGCAAATATTGCCACAGAAATAATTTTTTATGATAAACCAGAAGATTTAATAAAACCTTTTTCTAGAATTGTAAATAATTTCCCACGTGTGATCTTAGCATCTCAATCTGTTTTTCGTAAACAACAATTGATTGATAGTAGTATTCCATTTGAAGCAATTGTTAGTAATGTAGATGAAACTCCGGATAAAACTAAATCTTTTAAAAATCAATTAGCTGAAATATCACTGAGAAAAGCTAAAAAAGTTTTAGAGATGACTAAAACTAGAGGTTTAAGGCTTATTGTTGCTGCAGACCAAAATATGGTTTTCAATAATGTAATGTATGGAAAACCAAAGTCTATTTCTGATGCTCGCAAACTTTTAATTCAAATGAGAGGCTCTGAAGAAATATATTTTTATACTGGTAATGCTGTACTATTAGCTAAAAATGATAAAATACTTCAAAGTATCAACATTACAGATATTTCAAGAGTTAGCTTTGATAATATTTCTGATGAAGAAATAGATAATTATTTAAAAGATGATATCTGTTTGTCAATTTGTGGCGGAATACAGCTGAATAGTCCTTTTATACATCTTAAAGAAGGACGTTTATCAACTGTTCAAGGAATGACTATTGAATATGCAAAAGAGATGATGGCAAATCTTTTAAATTTATAGCCTTTTAATAAATATTACAGTTCACAGATTGATAAATATATATTTTATCATTCCGTTTGGTGTCGCAATTAACATATATATTTATCAATCTGTGAATTGTAAAAATAAATCCAAAATTTTATTTAATATAACTTTTTGTATTGCCAAATTTAATTTTTTGTGTTATTATAAATAAGTAGCTTATAGGAGTATAGTGTCAATGGTAGCACATCGGTCTCCAAAACCGCCTGTGAGGGTTCGAATCCTTCTACTCCTGCCAAGTTCAAAAAAAATCCAAGATTTATCAATCTTGGATTTTTTTATTTTGCAAATATGTTGTCAAAAATCTCCGGTACCGGTGACACAATCATCATTTTTCAATCTTTCACTTAAAAAGTGTATTGCTCTTTTATCTTGATTTACTGCAATTTTTGCAATTTCTTCATTATCTCTTAATCTGAAACTAGCATATTTTATAATTAGTCCCTTATTTGAAACTGCTGCTTTAACCACATCTTCATCATCTCTTAATTCTTCTGATGCATAATATAAAGTTTGCCCATAAGTTTTTACACTTTCAAAAATTACATCTTTATCAGCTTTTAATCTTTCTGAAGCATAACAAGCAGTCCAAGGAGCATTTTTTATAGCTAAAAGCATTATCTCTTTATTATCTTTTAACCTGTCACTTGCAAATTCCAATGCTTCTCCATCATTTTCTAATGCTTTTTTTACAACCTCTTCATCATCTTGTAATTCATTTGATGCCCACTCTAAAAGCTTTCCTTGATTGCTTACTGCATTTATTACATATTCTTTATTATTATTATTACTTTTTATTTCTGTAACTTTTGGATCTTCCAACTTTATCACTTTCCTAATCTTATATTCTAGTTAGATAAGATATTATCTAACCATAAAAAGTATTATTTAATCATTATATAAATCTACATAAATATCATAATCTCTTAAGATTTTTCTCACATAATTATTAGTTTCTTTAAATGGTATATTTTCTAAATCTGAACCATCTTCTTTTATAGTACCTTTGCTAATCCAATTATCAACATTTCCGCTTCCTGCATTATAGGCAGCCAAAGCCAACCCTGTATTTTCATATTTTTGAAGTAGTATAGAAATAAGCTTCGAACCCACATTTATATTAACATCTGGATCATAAATATTATGTTCTGTAACGTTAATTCCTGCTTTTGGAGCAACTTCTGATGCTGTAGTTTCCATTAATTGCATTAAACCTAATGCTCCTTGTGATGATTTAGCATATTGGTTAAAATTACTTTCTGCTTTAATAGTAGCATAAATTAAATATTTATCAACATTATACTCTTTCGAATACTTTTCTACATATTCAGAATAATCAATTTTATATATTTTCTTTAAAGTAAACTCCTTTATCTTGCCAAAATTTACACATAATACTATTACTAATAGTACTAGAATAATGCTTAAAATTTTTTTCAAATTCTTTCACTCTCCTCGATTAGCAGTGAGAAGTCAGAGGTCAGAAGTCGGAGATTGGAGGTCAGATTCATTTTCTTACTTTCTACTTCCTACCTCCTACCTCTTACTTCCTATCTCACTTACAATCATACCAATTATTTGCTTCAGATATATCTGCAATTAATGGCACTTTTAATTTTGCTGCACTTTCCATTGATTGTTTTATTATTTCTTTTATTTGCTCTTTTTCTTCTATTGGTGCTTCAATCATCATTTCATCATGAACTTGTAATACTATTTTAGATTTTAAGTTTTTTTCTTTTATTTGATTATATACTTTTATCATCGCAATTTTCATTATATCTGCAGCTGTTCCTTGAATAGGAGTATTCATTGCTGCTCTTTTTCCAAATTCTCTTACCATATAATTATTTGATTTTAACTCTTGAATATATCTTCTTCTTCCAAATTGCGTCTGAGCATATCCTTTTTGTTTGGCATTTTCTACTATATCTTCCATATATTTTTTTATTCCAGAATATTCTTCTAAATATTGGTCAATATATGCTTTTGCAGCTTTTCTTCCTATTCCTAATTGTTCTCCAAGTCCAAAATCACTTATTCCATATACAATTCCAAAATTAACTGCTTTTGCATTACTTCTTTCTTCTTTTGTAACTTCTTCTATTGGTTTATGAAGCACTTTTGATGCTGCTTGTTTATGAATATCTTCTCCTTTTTCAAAAGCTTCTATCATATGAGCATCTTCTGACATATGAGCTAATACTCTTAATTCTATTTGAGAATAATCTGCATCAATATATACATACCCTTCTTCTGGGATGAAAACTTTTCTTAATCTTTTGCCAAGTTCTATTCTTGTTGGTATATTTTGAAGGTTTGGTTCTGTTGAACTTATTCTACCGGTTGCTGTTATTGTTTGATGAAAAAATGAATGTATTCTGCCTGTTTTAGGATTTATAAATGGTCTCATTCCTTCTACATAAGTTGAATTTAATTTTGCCAGTTGTCTGTAATCTAATATTTTTTCTATTATAGGTGATTCTTTTTTTAACTTTTCTAAAACATCTTCTGCAGTTGAATATCCACTTTTAGTCTTTTTTATTACAGTTAACTTCATTTTATCAAATAGTATTTCACCCAATTGTTTTGGTGAATTGATATTGAATTCTTCTCCTGCTAACTCATATATTTCTTGTGTTAATATATTTAATCCTTCTTTTAATTGCCTACCAAATTCTATTAAATCATTTTCATTTACTTTCATTCCATTCCATTGCATATTAGCTAATACTTCAATTGTAGGCATATCAATTGTTTTAAATAATTCTAATTCTTCTTGTTCTTTTAACTTTTGAGTTAGTATTTCTGACATTTTGCCTATTGAATATGCATATAGTGCATTTTTGTATAATATATCATCTTTTTGATTTTCAGTGTTGTCAAATAATGTAATTTGTTTTGAATTTTCCTCATTTATTCCATTTTGCGCTAAATAGCTTGAAACACTTAATTTTAAATATTGTTCAATTAATCCATCAATTGGGTATTTTCCAATACTTGGGTCTAAAATATAAGCACCAACTGTTATATCATATTTCATATTATTAATAGTAATTCCAATTTGTTTTAATATAATATAAACATTTGATAATTCATACCCTATTTTTTCTATTTCACTATTTTCAAATATTCGTTTTAGAAATTCATAAAAACCATTTTGTGTATTTTTTATAAAAAATACTGTATTATTTTCATTGTTATAAATCGAAATTGATGTTACTTTGCTTTTAATTATAAGTTCTGGATTCAAATCATCTTCTAGTCCCAAATAAAATATAATTCTTTTTTGATTATTAATAAATTGTTCAACTTCTTCTATTGTTGCATTTTTTTCTATCTTAAACAAATTAGCTAAATCTATATTAGTATTGTTACTTTGTTGTTCATCTTCTAGGTTAAATCTTTCTATAAATCTTTTAAAGTTCCACTCCCTAAAAAGTTCTAAAACTTTTGCTCTATCCCATTCTTCTGTTTTTAATTCTTCAAGAGTATCTTCAATAGGAACATTAACATTTATCTCACCTAAAGTTCTTGAAAGAAAAGCCATATCTTTATTTTCTACAATTGATTCTTTATTTTTTCCTTTTAAATCATCTGTTCCATCTTCAATTGATTTATAAAGATTGTCAATTGTTCCATATTTTTGAATTAAACTGATTGCTGTTTTTGGTCCAATTCCTGGAACTCCAGGAATATTATCTGATGTATCCCCTTGCAAACCTTTAACTTCGATTAGTGCTTTAGGCTCTATTCCATATTCTTCTATTACTTTTTTTCTATCATATTCATCTGTTTCAGTTTTTCCTTGTTTTGTTCTAGGAATTCTAATTGTAACTTTATCTGTAGCTAATTGAAAAGTATCTCTATCTCCAGATAAAATTGTTACATCAAGATTCTGCTTTTCTCCATACTTACTTAAAGTTCCTAAAATATCATCTCCTTCATAGCCTTCCATTTCAACAATATCTATATTCATAGCTTTTAAAACTTCTTTAATCATAGGCATTTGCTGAGCAAGTTCATCAGGCATTCCATGACGATTTGCTTTATATCCTTCATAAAGCTTATGTCTTTGAGTTTTAGCTTTTAAATCAAATGATACTGCAATATAATCCGGATTTAAATCCTCCAAATTCTTAAATAGTATTGCTAAAAAACCATATACCGCATTTGTATATTTTCCATTACTTGATAACATTTTATTTCCCATTATTCCATAAAATGCTCTATTCATTATGCTATTTCCATCAATTAATAATAACCTTTTACTCATTTATGCCATTCCTTTCTTATAGCTTTTTATATCAATATAATATAGACTCTATGTTGATGCAATTCTTTCTATCTTACAATATTAGCTATAACTCCAAAAGATACTATCATCATTATTATACTCGCCATAACAACCCCTATACATACTGCTAAAAATGTTTTCTTTTTATCCATTTCTAAAACTGATGCAATAAGAGAACCTGTCCATGCACCTGTCCCAGGAAGTGGAATTCCAACAAATAAAATCAATCCTAAATATCCGTATTTTTCAATTTGACCCTTGTGTTTTTCAACTTTTTTATCTAGCCAATTTGCCATTTTATTAAAATGTTTACTATTTCTCATCCATGAAAGTATTTTATTTATTAGAAGTAGTATAAATGGAATTGGAAGTAAATTACCAATTATACAAATTATATAGCTTTTTAAAGGGCTTAAATCTAGCAATGCAGCCGCTATTAATCCTCCTCTTAATTCTAATATAGGAAGTAATGAAATTATGAAAACCACAATTTCTTTTCCAAATTTTAATGCTGTTAAACCTCCAAATGCCCCTATAATTGCATGTACTAATTTCTCACTCATTTTTATTTTTCCTTTCATATTTTGTTTTTTCATTTTACACTAAAAAATATAAAAAAACAATACAAAATCTTGTTTTCTAATCTATTGCTTTGCATTTCTGTAAATTAATTGGTAACTGCATAAAAATCATATTTTTTTCTTAAATATCATATTCTTTTATCTCACAATTCTTAATTCCATAATTCGCTAAATTTCGATTTTTTGGAACCCCCTCAAAATAACATCTAAAAATTCTAGATACTCCTCCGATGAGCTACAATTAAAATATTTTTTTCTTTATATTTATTCTTTATATCTTCTATAAAACCATATATTCTTTTTTGAAAATCCGAAATATTTTCTCCATTGATGCTTTTATAGTCAAAATCAAAATTCCAATAATCTTCAGAATACACTTTTCCTTCCAAATTTCCAAAATTCATTTCCATTATTCTTTCATCTATTATAACCTCTTTTTGCATATTAACGTTTATAATTTTAGCTGTTTGTATTGCTCTTTTTAATGGTGATACAATAATAATATCAATTTTTTTATTTTCTATTACTTCTCTTATATCATTTGCTTGTTCTATTCCATTATCATTTAATTCCAAATCAGATATTCCTTGCATCCTTTTAGGATTATTTAAATTTGTCTGTCCATGCCTCACAAATATTATCTTCATTATCTTTTCCTCTTCTACAAATTCTTAATTAAATTAATCTCTCATAATTGTTTTATTATGTTTGTTTTTGAGTTTCTTTAAAACATGATAGTCCTTTATCTTTATCACTACAACTTTGTAGTTAAGAATTTAATATTAAATGTCTTAAATTTTTTTTATTTTAAAAAACCTAAATCTTTAAAATAGTCTTTTACTTGCTCTATTACTTCTAGTACCTCTTTTATTTTTCTTTCATTCGCATTTTTTTGAGCATATTCTGAAATATCTCTTAAATATTTTATACCTTTTCCAAATTTCTCAGTCATCCAATCATAATTAGGGAAAATCCAAATGTGTAAATGCTTAGATCGTTCTTCTTGAACCAATGTTACTTCATTGGTAATATTTAATTCTTTCAAAGCTTTTTCTGCATAAAATATAACATCTGCAACTTCGTATCTTTCTTCTTTACTAAGTTGAGAAAATGAATTAATATGTCTTTTAACATTTACTATTAAAAAACCTGGTATTGGAATTTCTGGGTCAGCACCTAAAAATGTATACTTCCCTTCATAAATAATTCCTCCTGGAATTGTAATTTGTTTGTTTGAAATAGCACATCCCATACATTCATAGTTCCATTTATTTCCTAAAAAATCAATTGCAGTTTTAGAATTTCCTGCAAAATTTTCATCTTTCATAATTTCCTCCAAATTTTTTTATCTAAATTTTATAGTATTGTTTATAACTTACATTTATAGTAATTGCATTAATTCTGTAAGATCATCAAAAGTTTGATATTTTGAACTTTTTTCTTTTGTTTTCCATAATGCATTCATTCCCAAACTAATTGGTAATTCAACATCGTTTTTTAAAGAATCCCCTATAGAAATACAATCTTCTTTATTGTAATCCTTTAAAACAACATCAAAAACTCTTTTGTCTGGCTTATAATAATTTATATCTGCTCCATATATCTTTTTAAAATATTTCAAAACACCCATTTTTTCTAATCTAATACTTTGCGTTTTTGTAAACCAATTACTTACCGCATAGAGATCATATTTTTTGCTTAAATATTCAATTACTTTTATAAAATCTTGGTCATCATAAACATTATTTCCTTGTTTTATTTCTAATTTATCAATAAATTCAATTGGAAGATTTAAATTACACTTTTCATTTATATAATCTAACAATTCTTGTTTATTCAACTTTAAAAAATGCTTTTCATGCTCATCAGCATATTTATATATTTCATTAATTTTTGAATCAGAGAAATTATAATTCATTTCTATTAGAACATCTTTCATAGATGATACATACTCATCTCTTAATTCAATTAATGTATTATCAATATCAAATATTATTGCTTTCATAACTTTATATCCTAATCTATATTCATTTTCTCTTCCACTCAAATCCTTCTGGCAAGCTTAAAGAATCTTTCTTTTTCTTTAAGTATCTATCTTCCTCTGAAAACACACATCCACAATACTTTTGCATATATAGACCAGCTTCTTTTGCTTTATCGTGTCCTTCCCAAAATCCATATCTAAAATCTCTATATAAAAATTCAATTCCATACTCTTTGCTTAAATCTTCACATAGTTTTTTTATATATTCATGTTTTTGATAAATACTATATAAAAGAGTTGTTGTTACTGCTTCATATCCATTTTCTTTTGCATATTCAAATGTTTTTTTCATACGTACAGGATAGCAATAATCTACACATCTTGAATTTAAATTATTAGATACATTTTTACAAAATTCATCTAAACCATATTCATCTTCAAATATGGCTTTTATATTAATTTTTTCAGCATACTCTTTTAAGCAATCTCTTCTTGCTTCATATTCTTTATATGGATGAATATTTGGATTATACCAATAAAGAACAGGTTCTATGTTTTCTTTTCTTAATTCATCTATACAGTATACACTACAAGGTGCACAACATGTATGCATAAGCAATTTCATTAATTCTCTCCTTCAACTTTACTTTTTTTATATTTAACTTTTACATAAATATCATTTATAATTGCAACAATAAAACTAATCGCAACTAATAAATAAAAATTAATAAATCTATCTACTACCATTGCAGTTTCTAGCAAATTTTTATCTTTGTAGATATGTTCAAATAAAGCTAGATACGCACTTTCACTTGCTCCAACTGACCCGGGCAATGGAATTCCTGAAACTGTACCATATAAAACAGATTGTGTTGCAATTAAATTGAACATATTATATTCATTAAATCCAAGTGCTCTATATACAAAATATGTAACTGAAAAAAGAGAGATATATTGTATATATGTTCTTATCAAAACCTTAAAAATTACTCGTTTACGACTTCTTATTTCTTTTGCATTTTTTTGATATTTTTGTAATCCATTTTCTAGTTTTTCTTTTTTGTTTTCAATGTTTTTAATTCTAAAAAATCTCATAACTTTTACTAAAAAACTAATTATTCCTTTACTAACTCTTCTTGAAAATATTGCAACTAGAAGAAATATTAATGCACTAAGATTTAAGAATATTCCTAAAACAAATAGTAATATCATTGGTAGTTTCATATATTTGTAATTAAATATCATATTAAATAATGCAAGAGAAATAGTTGCAACTTGCATACAACTTAAATTTATCAAAAATGTAAGTGTACTATTTTCCACTTTTACATTATCTTTATGCATATAATAAATTTGCATTGGTTGTCCTCCAGATGCTGCAGGAGTTATTGCACTAAAGAAAAAACCAATAAGTGAATATTTTATACATTTCCAAATTGTAGTTTTTTCATTTAAATTTCTTAGCATTTTACGTATATTAAAGCCATCACATATTACAAAAAGACTCATAAATACTATCGCTAAAACAATAAATTTTATATCAACCTTTCCAATTAAATTTAGTATTTCTTGGAAATTTTGTCCTCTAAAAATAAAATAAAATGTTAAATATATTAACAATAAAAATATTGATACATTTCTTATGTTTTTTTTCATTTTAGTAAAATCCTTTCTTAATGCACAAATCTTAAAACAAATCAAAAACGAGTATTGCAAGGCAAAATTTTCTTTAAAAACTGGAATGTACAAGTGGTACGTTGCTGAGGCTGTTCGAACTTTAGTGAGTTACAGCGTCAGTATGCCTGTGGTAGAGGATTTTTAAAGAAAAATTTAACACAGCAAGACGAAGTTTTTCATTTGTTTTTGGTCAAAATTCTAATTATTTTTAAACATTATATCCCAAATGTTTATATGCTGGTGGTAGTACCTGCCTTCCCCTTGGAGTTCTTGCAATAAATCCTATTTGTAAAAGATATGGTTCATATACATCTTCTATTGTATCTATTTCTTCACCAAGTGATGATGCTAATGCTTCAATTCCAACTGGTCTACCACTATACTGAACTATCATCATACTTAACATTTTTCTATCTGTTTCATCTAGTCCAATTTCATCTATTTCTAACTGATTTAAAGCATGTTTTGTAATTTTTAAATCAATTTTTCCATCACCTAAAACTAGTGCAAAATCTCTAACCCTTTTTAAAAGTCTATTTGCAATTCTTGGTGTGCCTCTAGATCTTCTTGCTATTTCTTTACATGATTCATTGTCAATTTCTGTTTTTAGAATTTTACTTGAGCGTTTAACAATTGTACTTAAATCCTCAACAGAATACAATTCAAGTTTTTGAACAATTCCAAATCTATCTCTAAGAGGTGTTGTCAATGCTCCTGCTTTTGTTGTTGCTCCAATTAGAGTAAATTTAGGCAAATCAAGCCTTATAGATTTTGCTTCTGGACCTTTACCAATTGTTATGTCTAGAACATAATCTTCTAGTGCAGGATATAATATTTCTTCAACTGTTTTAGATAATCTATGAATTTCATCAATAAATAACACATCATATTCTTCTAAATTGGTAAGAAGTCCTGCTAAATCTCCTGGTTTTTCTATTGCCGGACCTGAGGTAATTTTAATTTTAGAATGCATTTCATTTGCAATAATTCCTGAAATAGTTGTTTTTCCTAGTCCTGGAGGTCCGTAAAATAAACAATGGTCAAGTGCTTCTTTTCTTTTTTTAGCTGCTTCTATATATATCTTCATACTTTCTTTGACTTTTGTTTGTCCAATATATTCTTTTAAAGTCTTTGGCCTTAAAGATGTTTCTAAATTCTCTTCTTGCTCATCTTCAAGTTCTGGACGAACTATGTTTTCGTTTTCCATGAATAATTCCTTTCGTTTATAATATTGTTCTGATATCACAAATATGAGGTCGGAAGTTGGAAGTTGGAGGTTGGATTTTTAAACTCCAAGATCCTACTTCTTACCTCCTACCTCCTATCTCCTGCTTATAACTTATCAATAAAACTTTCTATAATGCTCAACATTTTACTATTATCTCCACTATATGGTACAGGCTTAAACTCATCTATTTGTTTAATAGCTTCTGATAAATCCTCCATATTTTGAACTCCAATTATATAACCTTTATCATTAAATATTTCAACTATTTGTCTTTGATGGTCATTTACATGTTCATTAAATTCAGAAAGTCTAGGAACCGCAATTACTTTCTTGTTTTTCTTAATTGCCATTAAAATTGACCCTACTCCTCCATGAGTTATTATAAAATCTGCTTCATCTGCTAAATTTTCTACAACCTCTCTTGGCTTTAAATCAAAAATGTTCATTTTATTTGATTTAAATTTTGTAAATCCTGCTTGAACTACAACTCTTTGAGTTATAATTCCATTATCTATACATTTTTCTATTTCTTGTAAAAGCCTAGTAAATTGATTATTTTGAGTCCCTAAAAGTACAAGTATCATCACATATCCTCCTAAAATTATCGCTTTTTTAAACAAATCAAAAACGAGTATTGCTATGCTGAGGCTGTTCGAACTTTAGTGAGTTACAGCGTCAGTATGCGTTAGCTGGCAAAATTTTATGAAAAAACCGGAGTGTACGTAGTGTACGTTGCTGAGGCTGTTCGAACTTTAGTGAGTTACAGCGTCAGTATGCCTTGTGCAGAAGATTTTTGAATAAAATTTTAACAACGCAAGACGAAGTTTTTCATTTGTTTATTTA
>CAMZHI010000012.1 GCA_947306755.1 uncultured Clostridia bacterium
TGATCCTAGTCAGGCTTATAAATATATATTTTTGAATGTAGTGCGTAAGCGTTTAGCCACTGCATACTGCCATTGTAACAGGCAGAGCCTTAACAATGGGCAGCAAACCGGAGCGAAGCGTAGGGCGGTCTGGAGCAATTGACAGATATTGTTTACTTATATAATTTATTATATAAGTAAACATATGAAAATTGCGACACCAAACGGAATGATAAAATATATATTTATAAGCCTGACTAGGAACCTCTACTTTCTTGTATACCATTCACCAATATTATAAAACATACTATACCAATTTGCTTTTATTTCTCCTGTTAAATCTGTATTTTTTAATACTAAAGTTTTATTTCTTGCAATTCCAATGTATGGTACATCTTCATTATAAATATCATATAATCTTTGATATTTTGTTTTTAATTCATTTTCGTCTGTATTATTTGTAACAAAATTTAGTATTTCATTTACTTCTTGGTTATTATATTTAGCTAAATTATTATATCCAAAATATGTGTTTAAATCTGGTGCAATTGGTTGCTCTATTGAACAAAGCATCATATCATAATTGACATTATTTAAATATGAATTATATGAATTATCATCTGCATAAATAATATTTACTATAATACCTTGCCATTG
Organism: uncultured Clostridia bacterium; assembly: GCA_947306755.1. Classification (GTDB taxonomy): domain Bacteria; phylum Bacillota; class Clostridia; order TANB77; family CAG-508; genus CAG-269. Next base: position 637 of record CAMZHI010000012.1, read on the forward strand.
TAATTGATTTTTTATATTTTCTGCAGCACGGCATCTTGTACCATTAGAAGCTCTTACAACTAGATTTAACTCTAGAGTTGTTGTTTTATAATTTTCATACTTTTGCCAAGTACCATTTTTTTCATACCACCCAGAACTTGAAAGAAAATTCCATTTTTCATCATAATTATTATAATTATTGTCTTTTTCTTCTACTAAATAACTCCCCTTATTTAACGGAAAGTCTGAAATACTATACATATTTCCATATGAATTATTAATTACATCTTGTTTATTTAAACAAGCTCTTACTGCTTTTCTAACATTAACATCTGATAAAAATCTACTGTTTGTATTTAATGCAAGAAATACATATTCTCTTCCTTCAATTTCTGATAAATCATATCCGATTGTTCCAACATAATTTTGATAACTTGGATTTTCAGTTGTAATTAAACTAATATTACCCATTTTAAATGCATTATACATTTCTGCTACTGTTGAATATAAGTTGATTGTAATCTTTTCAATATTTGAAGATCTTTCTTTATTCCACCAATTTCCGTTTTTTTCTAAAATAATAGTACTATGTGAAACTTCAGAAATTTTGTATCTACCAGTTGTAGTTGGAGCTTTGTTCTTATCTGTATTCCAAAAATCTGTATCAGCATAATATGAATTGCTTAATATAGGAAAATTCAAATAATATTCAAAGTGTTTTACTTCTGATGATAGTATGATTTTTAGTGTATAATTATCAATTATGTCTACTTCCTGTATTGAACTTACATTCTTTGAATAAACTGAATTTGAGTTTTCTTTTAATTTATCTATTGTGAATTTAACATCATCACTTGTGAATTTTGTTCCATCTGACCATTTTACTGCTTGTCTTAATTTGATTATATATGTGTTTCCTGATGTTTTTGCACATTCTTTTGCTAGAACATAATCTAATTTATAGTCTTCTGTAATTCCTATAAGTGGTTCATAAACTAATCTATCAATATCTTGAACCTTTTTATTTGAAGTAATTATTGGATTAATACTATCAAAATTTGAAATAGCAAGAGTAAGTTCTTTTCCTTTCTCAACCTCTCCCACAACTGCCGATTTTGATGTATTATTTTCTTCATTAGATTTATTTTTAACTTTAACCATATAAATTGCGAATCCAAGAATTATTACTATAAAAACTATAAAGATATATCCAAAAAAGTTATTTCTCATAAAAAACCTCATTTTTTAAATTAAAACTACTTTTGTATTATATAATATTTTGGCAAAATGTCAAGATGAGAAAGCATACTTTTAGAGAAAAAAGGGGAACAAAAAGGGGACACCTTCCAAAAACATCTTCAAACAAAAAGGGGACACCTTCCAAAAACATCTTCATGTTTTTGGAAGGTGTCCCCTTTTTGTTTCCCCTTTTTTCTTTCTTTTTTCTTTCTTTTTTCACAATTCTATCTCCACAATGAGAATCTCTTTGTAATTGGCTCAATGTCATCTTTCTTACCAAAAGCTGCAACACAAAAATATTTCATATCTTCATCTGTCATTAATGATGTTTTTTCTAATTGTTCTTTATAAGTATCCCCTGTCATTGTTTCAACAAAATCTGTATAATGAATTCCAGCTTCTTTAAATTTATCTTTTGCCTTTTTCAATTCACTATTTTTACCTCTCAAAATAATTAAAGATAACCCTGAAATACTTTTATGAGAAACCCCATCTTTATCGTTAAAATCAATAAAACTCATTTTTTCTCTTAATTCTTCATCAGCTGAATTAACCAAGCCTGCACAACTGTGAGCAATCGCATTCATTGCTCTTCCCATTTCTCCTTCTAATTCTTTATTAACTAAAACAACAAATTTGTATGAATCTGAATATACCATAAAATGTCTCCTTTTTAATTAAACCATAAATTTAAAATATATAACTATTAACACTTGTAAAATGACCACTAAAGGCATACCTATTGTGAATTTTTTCTTTTTAGTTTTATGCCTAAATGTGTAAATTCCAGCAATTGTTCCAATTCCCCCACCTAAAAAGCAAAATCCAAATAAGGTGTTTTCAGGAATTCTCCAGCTTCCCATTTTTGCTTTATGTTTATCTATTCCCATTGCAAAAAATCCTGCAATATTTATAACTAATAAATATAATAAAACATGTTTTATACTCATTTTTTTATCCTTCTATTTTTAAAGATACATTTTCATCCATAGCTTGTATCTTAGCTTTTCCACCTATTGGAAATGTTATCATAGGTGTTGTATGTCCAAAATCATAATTTGCAATAACAGGTATGTTTTCAAGCTCTTTTTTAGATTTTATTAATCTTATCCACTTATCACTTGTCATTTCAACTTCTTTTATGCTTCTACCTAAAACTAAACCTTTAACATATTTAAAATCTGGTAAATGAATAATACTTTGTAATAGTCTATCTATCATCAAATAGCTACTTGATTTATCTTCTCCTTCAGCAACATATTCTAAGAACAAAATTGAATTTTTAATACTAGGCATAAATTCTGTTCCTTGAAGTAAATTTATCGACCCTAAATTTCCTCCAACAATTGTTCCTTCAGCATTTCCTTCATTTATTAGTAATATTCCTTCATTTGGTATAAAATTTCTATTTTCTTGATCTATATACCATGCATCACAACTCCATTGTTTAGATGGTTTTATTTCTATTGACTCATCTTCGAAAAACATTTTCTTAAAATATTCTAATGTATATTCGAATCCTTTTTTTTCACCAAATGTTGAAAAATGAGGACCATAATATGTAACTAATCCTGTTTTAGCATAAATTGTATCTAATAAAGATGTTACATCTGAATATCCACATAATATTTTTGGATTATTCTTTATAATATCATAATTAATATAGCTTAATACTTGATTTGTATTTAATCCGCCAATAGCAGTTAATATTGCTTTTACATTTTTATCTTTAAATGCATTTTCTATATCTTCTACTCTATGTTCAACTGGCGCCATTGCATAGTCACCTGTTGTTTCATAAACATATTTTCCAAAAGTAACTTTTAATCCTAAATCTTGAAGTCTTTGAGTCGCAATTTCAATTGTATCTTTTCCTAAAATATTCATTCCATTAGATGGAGTAATAATTCTTACTTCATCTCCTGCTTTTAGTTTTTGTGGTATCATATAAACCTCCTTCTACATCAAAATAGCTTTGATTCTTCTAACTCCTGACGAACTCGATTCCTCTTTTTTAATCTTAAACTCTCCAAGTTCACTAGTATTTTCTACATGAGGTCCTCCACAAAGCTCTAGTGATACATCACCTATTTTATATACAGATACAATATCTCCATATTTTTCAATAAACATAGCTTCTGCACCTTGAGCTATTGCTTCATCTTTTTTCATTTCAAATCTTTCTACAGGAATTGCATCTTTTATCCATTTATTAACTAGTTCTTCAGTTTTAGCTTTTTCTTCATCTGTCATTTTAGCAGGATGTGAAAAATCGAATCTTAATCTTTCTGCTGTAATATTACTTCCTCTTTGATGAACATGTGAACCAAGAACTTGTTTTAATGCTGCATTTAAAAGGTGTGTTGCTGTATGATATTTTGTTTCCATTTCACCAGTTGAAGCTAAACCTCCTTTAAATTTTTGTTCAGATCCTGCTCTAGATTTTTCTTGATGCTCTTTAAATAGTTTATCAAATTCCTCCATAGAAATTTTCATTCCATTTTCTGTTGCTAAATCTTTAGTAACCTCTGGCGGAAAACCATATGTATCATATAGTTTAAATACTATTTTTCCTTCTATTATGTCTTTTCCTTGTTCTTGTAATCTTTTAACTTCTTTTTCAAATTCTCTTTCACCATGATTTAATGTCTTTACAAATTTGTCTTTTTCTTCAATTATTACTTGTTTAATTGTTTCTCTATTTTGTTCTAATTCTGGATACATTTCTTTTAAATTATCCACATTTATATCAATTAATGTTGATAATTCATTTAAATCTATTTGTAGTTTGTTCATTTGTCTAATCATTCTTCTAATTAAACGACGTAATACATAACCTCTATCTAAATTTGAAGGTCTTCCACCATCAGCAATTATCATCATACTTGAACGTAAATGTTCAGCAACAATTCTTCTACTTTCAATTATATCTACTTTTTGAAGCTCTGTAAGTTTATCCATAACAGGTTTAAATAACTCTGTATCAAATGGTGTTTCTTTTCCTTGTAAAAGCATTGTCATTCTTTCTAAACCTAAACCTGTATCAACATTTTGTTGTTTTAATTTTGAATATCCATTTTCATCTTTGAAATATTCCATAAATACATTATTCCAGATTTCAACATATTTACCACAATCACATGATGGCTGACAATTTTCTGAACATGCAGGTTTCCCTGTATCATAAAACATTTCTGTATCTGGTCCACAAGGTCCTGTTTCTCCAGCTATCCACCAGTTATCATCTTTTCCATAATAATAAATATGACCATCTAAAATTCCTGCATCTTTCCAACATTTTGCAGAAAACTCATCTCTTGGGCAATCTTCATCACCTTCAAATACTGTTACAGAAAGTTTTTCTACAGGTATTCCAAGTTCTTTTGTTAAAAACTCAAAACTCATTTTTATAGATTCTTCTTTAAAATAATCTCCAAGTGACCAATTTCCAAGCATTTCAAAATATGTTAAATGACGATTATCTCCTACTTCATCAATATCATTTGTTCTAACACATTTTTGATAGTCTACTAACCTTTTTCCTAATGGATGAGGCTGACCTAATAAATATGGTACTAGTGGTTGCATTCCGGCTGTATTAAATAGTACAGATGGATCATTCTCTGGTATTAATGGACTTGATGGAATTACTTTATGTCCATGTGTCTTAAAATAATCTAAATATTTTTTTCGAATTTCAATTGCTTTCATATTTGTCTCCTTTGATATTTTTAATTTCGTATATTATATAGCAAAATAGCTCGTTTTGCAAGATATTTTTACCATTTATGCATTTATTTTATATTGAAAGCTAAAGTTACTGTTAAGTAGGAATAAAATCTATAGAGATACTGTAGGGGCGATTTTAATCGCCCGCATTAATATTTTAAATTCTTGCTGTAAATTATCTTATAAATTGGAAAAAATAATAAAAGAATTCAAAAAATAAATTTCTTTCGGCGGGCGATTAAAATCGCCCCTACATTTTTCTCTTTTTTAAATTCCTACTGAATAGCAATAAAAAAGACTTGATTTATAAAGCTAAATCAAATCTTTCTTTATTAATATACATAATTTTGTGGATTTACAGTATTTCCATCAATTCTAATTTCAAAATGTAAGTGTGGACCTGTTGAATTTCCTGTAGAACCCACTGCTGCAATTACATCTCCTGCTTCTACGGTTTGCCCTACTTTTGCATATATTTTACTACAATGTGCATACCAAGTTTCAACACCATTTCCATGGTCAACTTTTACTAAATTTCCGTATGATCCGTTATATGATGCAAATGTTACTGTTCCAGATGATACTACTTTTATATTTGTACCTGTTGAACAAGCTATGTCTAGCCCTGTATGAGTAGATCTTCTTCTTGAACTTGATTCTCCATATCTTGATGAAATCATTCCTGAAACTGGAAGTACAGAAACCTTTATTCCATTTATTTTACTAATAGCTTCACTATCTTCTTTTATTTCTTGAGCTGCTGTTTCTACAACATTAGTAGCAACCTCAATAGAATCAGTATTAATTTCATCTTTATTAAGAGTATACTTTTCGTTAATTTGTATGTCAAGTTCAATTTCATCAGTATTATATTCTTCTTTAATTTTATTTACAATTTCTTCTGCTTCTTCTATTGTTTCAACATATTCTTTTGTTTTATCATTCAAACAAACCTCATAATATTTATATACTTTATTTGTGTTTTCATCTTTTATTGTTTGAATAATATCACTTTCAGAAGTTTCAGAGGTTCTTTCATATAGTTTTAGTTTATATTCTGGTTCCTCCTTTAAAGAAACACTTGCTAAATGCTCTTCATTTGAATTAAGTATTTCTTCATCAATTTGTTTTTTAAAATCATCAATGTCTTTTACTATTCCTTGTTCTTTTCCAGCGAATGTAACTGCATATACTGGTTTATATTTCATAAATAAACTCGCTAAAATAATACTAAAACCTAGTATAATTATTGCTACATATCTTAATGTTTCTTTAGTATAATGTTTCAATTTCGTCTTAAATAAAATAATTATCCACTCTCCTTTAATTGTTATTTTTAGCGAAACTTCTTACTATTATACCATATTTATTAATAAAATGCAAATTTTATATTTTTTTAACGAGCAATCGATCGACGGTTTCAGATTTTATAAAAAAAGTAATTGAACCAAAAAATAATATAATAAACAATCTTTTTTTCAGATAATTCAAAGTTGCTTTTTGAATTATCAAAAAAAGTAAATTTAGTTAAAAAAACAGAAATGCATGAAAAGGAGAAAATAGAGCATAAAATAAAAATAGATATGGAATAGTAGAGACTAAAAAGATAATAGTACCCCAACTTTTGAGTATATATAGCATAACTAAGAGTATAAGCGTTTTAAAACTCTAAGTTAAATGTGGTCAGCAAGATGTATTAAGTCAATATGCTGTTATTTGTATGAAGTTATATTTCTTGTCCTTCTACTTCTTCTACTTCTTCTACTCCTTCTAATTTCATCTCAATTGACGAAATAGCAATAGTTCCTAAATCTTTACAGCTTAATTTTATGTAACATACATCAATATCAGCTCCATTATTGTTTTCTTGAATACGAGTCATAGAATAAAATCCATCTTTTCCTCTAGATATAATTATATTAACGATTCCATTTTTAAATCTTAAAGTTTCATTATTATTTAATCTACGTTGTAAGTTCTGTCCAATTTTTATTTCACGCAATTCAGTCTCTCTTCTGATTCTTTCTATAATTTCTGATCCTTCTACTTCTTCTACTTCTTCTACTTCTTCTACTTCTTTTAATTTAATCTCAGTTGACGAAATAGCAATAGCTCCTAATTCTTGAGGGTTCATTTTTTTGTAAAATACTTGAATATCAGCTCCATTATTGTTTTCTTGAATACGAGTCATAGAATAAAATCCATCTTTTTTTCCTCTAGATATAATATTATTAACGCTTCCATTTTTAAATCTTAAAGTTTCATTATTATTTAATCTCTTTTGTAAATCACATCCAATGATTATTTCACGCAATATATTCTTTTTTTTGCTTTTATTTATATTATCTTGATTTGACATATAATAATCCTCCTTTTAAAAATCATTTTACATAATTGTAACATTAATACCTAAAAGTTGGCTGGGGTACTGTGATTCGAACACAGGAATGTCGGAGTCAGAGTCCGATGCCTTACCGCTTGGCGATACCCCAATATAAACATATATGTATTATACAAAAAAAAAACGACATTTGCAAGTTTTTTTCAAAAAAGACATGTCCCAAAATGAAAAAATTTGCAAAAAAGGACCGTCCCCAAATGAAAATTTTTTCAAAAAAGGACCATCCCCAAATGAAAATTTTTTCAAAAAAGGACCATCCCCAAATGAAAATTATTTGCAAAATCTATGTTTTCCTATTACAACAGTTAATGGTCTTGACCAAATCCATTTATTTGTTGCAGTTGATGGGTTAAAATAATATATTGCTCCATAAGATGGGTCCCATCCATTTATTGCATCTTGTGCTGCTTTTTTTGCTGTAGAATCTGGCGTTTTATTTATTTGCCCATCTGAAACTGCATCAAATGCACCACTTTGATATATTACACCTGCTATAGTATTCGGAAAAGAATTGCTTTTCACTCTATTCATTACCACTGCACCTACTGCAACCTGTCCTGTATATGGCTCTCCTCTTGCCTCTCCATATATTAGTTTTGAAAGTAAGGTTACATTATTTGAATTACTATTAGAGCTTGAACTTGAAGAATTAGATGTTGCTCTTATTCCTAATGCTGCTAAAGTTTTATCTCCTGCAATTCCATCAACTGTTAAGCCGTTTTTTCTTTGAAAATATTTTACAGCTTCTAAAGTTTTACTTCCATAAATTCCATCAACTGCGCCATTATAATATCCCCAATTTTTAAGTTTTTGTTGAATTTGTTTTACTTCATCTCCACGTGATCCATATTTAGATAATGCTTCAACCTCATTGTTTTTTGATAATCCAACAAATAATGTTATTGTAACTAAACTTACTATAAAAACAAACATTAATATTTTACGATTAAATCTTTTCATTAAAATAAAAACCTCTCTTAAACAAAAATACTTATCTTTATTTTTATCCAAAGAAGGTTTTTTATACATAAATTGCAAAATATTAATTTGTTCGCTTGAATTTTAAATTAAAAAGTCGTATTATTATTCTATCCTTTTCAAATAAGAAAGGAGGTGTTGTTTAGTATGAACGGATACTTACTTATATGGATTCTACTTCAAAAAATTGAAAAATTACAAGAAGAATTGAATACATATAAGAACAACCAAAGCAAAAACTGATTTTCAGTTCAGAGCAGTCACTACCTGCTCTGTTTATTTTGAATAAAAAAAAGATATGTGTCACTACCACATATCTGGTGTTGCTTAATGAACGGATATCTTTCACTTAAGCTATTATCAGTATAACATTATTTTTATATTTTGTCAAATAATTTTTAACAATATGCACAAAGAATTGATTCAAATCCTACCTCTAAATCTATCAATCCTATTTTATATTTATAATCTAAATCAGTTAGCTGTTGCAAAATATTTCTTATTTCTTGAGCTTTAAAATAACCTGCTTGTGTTTTATACTTATTTGTTAAAAATGTTTGATTTGGCTTTAAATTTAATGCTTCTATTAGATTTCTATTTTCTTTTAAAGCTAGTTTTGTTAAATATAATTTTTTAAAGTGATTATATAAAGTTATTAAAATTTTCTGTGTTGGTTCTTTTGCAAGTATCAAATTTCTTAATACTTCTATTGCCTTATTCGTTTGCTTTTTTCCTAAACTATCTGTTAAATCAAATATAACACTTTCTATTTTTTTTATTGATAAACTGTCTATGTCTTGTTTTGTAATTGTTCCTCCTTCTCCTGCATATTCAATCAATTTTCTAATTTCATTTATTAACTCTTGCATATCTGTTCCACATACTTCAACAAAATAGCTTAATGTTGGCACATCTATATTTACTTTATATGCATTTGTAATTTGCTTTAATCTGGCTTGAATTTGATTTGCTTTTTGATATTCAAAATTGCAACTAATTCCATTTTTGTCAATAAAGCTTGCTAAATCAGATTTTTCAATTGTTTGCTCTACAAAAACTAAAACAACTGAATCTTTAATATTTTCTAAATTATCTTCTAAATATTTTAAAAGCTTTGCACCTAAATTATTATCATCTTTTTTGCTTTTACTTTTAGCCTCTTTTTTAAATAATCCTGTATTTTTTGCAATAATAATTTTTTTTTCAAATCCAAAAGGTGGAGTTTCAAGTTCAGATATAATTTCACTAATATTTGATTCATCAATTTCTATATAATTGATTCCTTTTAATATTTCCCCAAATAGACCTTTAATTTTTTTCAGACTACTCTCTAACAAAAATCTTTCTTCACCATAAAGCAAATATAAAGAATTTAGTCTTTCTTGTTTCAATTCTTTTTCTAAATCTTCAAGTTTCATACCAATCCTCTTTTTATTACTTCGAAGTGCAGTGCATTGTTATTTTTTAGCGGGCGATTAAAATCGCCCCTACACTTTCTATATTCTGACAAATTGTAATTATTTTTCAACAAATTACTTAAAAATTATGCGGAAAATTTCAGCTACACTCCACCCTTGTGCAAAAGCTCCTTTTGGTAAATAAGGAGTTCTAGAATCATATATTTCTGCAATTGAGCCTATACAACCACGTTCAACAATTTCTTTACTAAATACTTTTTCAACTTTTTTCTTAAAATCACTTATCTTTGTTTCTAATTCTTTTTTCTTTTCTTTATTTTTTTCTGAATTCTTAATATTTTTTAGTGCATTATAGTAAAGACCAAGTAACCAAGGCCATGTAATTCCTTGATGATAGCTTGCATCTCTTTTGAAATTATCTCCCTCATAAACATCTATATAATTTTTCTCACCTTTTGCAAGAGTCTTTAATCCATAATTATTTAATAATTTTTTTTCAACTACTGTAATTATATTTTCCGCTACTGAAGTATTAGGATCTACAACTGGATAAGTTAAAGAAAGTGCAAATAATTGATTTGGCCTAACTTTGCTGTCCCCAACAACGTCATATAAACATTTTTTTCTTATATTGTAAAATTCCACATTAAATGATCCTTTGCATTTTTCAGCCATTTCAGCATATTTTTTACTTTGAATAATTTTCCCAATTTTTTCATATTTTCTTGTAAGTTTTTCCATTATTTTTAATGCATTATACCAAAGTGCATTTATTTCAACTACTTTTCCACACCTTGGAGTAAAAGCTAAATCACCATATTTAGCATCCATCCACGTATTTTGTGTGTTTTCTGTTCCAGATGAAATTAAGCCATCTTCTTCCAAATGTATATTATTATCATGAACATCTATACCTGTAGAATAATGTTCTATTATCATTTTTAGTTTTGGATAAATGTTTTCTTTTATAAATTTATGATCATCTGTATATTCAAGATATTTCTCAACCTGTTCAAATAATAATAAAGAAGCATCTGCACTATTATATAATGGGCTATTATCTATTTCACTATATCCATTTGGAATTAATCCATATTTTATATCTCTAGTACATGTAAGTAATACATCTCTAGCTATATCATATCTTTTAGGAATTAAACATAGGCCTTCTAAAGATATTAAACTATCTCTTCCCCAATCTAAAAACCATGGATATCCAGCAATTAATGAATGTAATCCAAAAGTAGGTCTATACACAACAAAATTATCCCCAGCTATCATGAATAATCTTGCTAAATCATCTCTTTTTTGTTCTTCTTTTGTTTTTTGCTCTTTTCTGTTATCAATTAATAATGAATCATTATAAATATTGTTTATTCTTATAATTTCATTATTGATTACTTGTTTATAATCTATTTCATCAATATTTTCTTCCATTGAGCAAATAAAAGATATATTTTTTTCCTCATTTGGCTCAATATCAATATCAAACACTCCACTAACAATATGATTCTCTTCAGGGAAAAAGCCACGTTTTTCTTCTTCTATGTAAAACATATTATAGAAATTATCATTAAAATGTTCTGTATACTTGCCATCTGATACTTTCATATAAATTGGATGATGTGTATTATTATCAATTATTAGCTTTATTTTGTCTGATTCTTTTTCTTGTGTTAAATTAAAATTATGATTTGTATTCATCGAATGAAAATCTCTAAAATTTAACACAGGTGCTAATTGTAATTTAGCATTTGATTTTCCATTTCTAATTTTGTAATAAACAACAACTGTATTTCTTTCATATTGCATACAAATAGTTTTAGTTATTTCAGTGTCTTCAACTTTATATTTAAAAATAGGTAGAATATCTTTTTGGAATGATTCTAAATATTTAAAACCTTGAGATACATAATTTTTACATATATTAGTATATAACTCATGTTTTCTATTATTTATAGTAATACTCTCATCCAATTTAGATAAAACTAACATTCTTCTTCCTGGGCTATATAGAGGCACTACCATTAATCCATGATATTTTCTAGTATTTGCTCCAATAATAGTTGATGAAGCATATCCTCCTATGCCATTTGTAATAATCCATTCTTTTTGTAACCCTTGTTCTAAATTTAAGTCATTTTTTTCAAACTTCATTTGTATTCCTCCAATTTATTATACTATTTTTTTTCTTTTATCTCTTCATATGCTTTCAATATTTCTTCTTTTTTCTTTTTCATTTCTTCAATTTTCTTTTCATTTTTTTCTTTTCTGCTTATATTGGCTTTTTTCTTTTTAATTGCTTTCTCATCTGACTCACGTATTGATTTTATTCTATCACTATATTTATTTGCAAATTTGCTTTTGCTTCTTTTCATTTTTCTACGTAATCTGTGGTTATGTTTAAGTTTTTTGTTATATTTTTCATTAAGTATCATATCTTTTTTTATCTGTTTATCTGCTTTAAGTTTTGAATTCATCATAATATATTCTATATCATTCTGCTTATCCTGGAACTTTAAATCATCACATATTATTTTTATTAAAGTATCTGCTATTAACATACTATTATGTCTAACAAAATCATCTTTAATAATAGACATATTTTCTTTAATAAATCTTATTTTTTTATCTTTGGCATCATCAATATTTTGTTCAACTAGCTCTGCACCATCCAAATTATATTTTTTTATAAATTCAGGTATAACCTCACCTGTATCATATAAGCAATAATCAATCAGCCCTTCTCCACAATGATCAACAATTGCATTAATATGATCTGAAACATCATAATTGTCAGTTAGACCAGGTTCTGTCATAATATTACAAACATATAATTTTACTCCTTTTGCTTCTTTTATAGCTCTTGCAATTCCATTAACAAGTAAATTTGGAATTACATTTGTATACAAGCTTCCAGGTCCTATTATTATTCCATCTGCTTCTTTGATTGCTTCTAATACTTCAGGAAGAGCTTTACAATTTCCTGGACTTAAATATACTCTATTTATTTTTGTAATTTTATCATAAACAGTTTCAGCTATTTTTGACTTTTCTTCAACTAAATATCCATTATCTAACTCAGCACATATTTTCATTTTATCTTTTGTAACAGGAAGCACATTACCACAAATTTTAAAAATATCGTTTGTGTTTTTTATTGCTTCTGCAGTATTTAAAGATATATCATTCATTGCTGCAAAATAAACATCTGAAAAAGCTAGTCCTTTGAGATCACCACTTGTAAATTTATAGTTTAATAATTCCTGCATTTTGCTTTCATCTGAAATAGCAAGTGAAGCCATTCCATTTTTAATATCTTCAAGTTGCCTATAAAACATAACTTCATTATTTTGTTTAAAATTCTCTCCATAATCCGAAATAGTTACTACTGCTGTTATATTAGATGTGTGTTTTTTTAATCCTTCTAAAGTAGTGTTTAATCCACTACCTCCACCTATTACAACTATTTTAGGTCCTTGATTATATATTTTTTTATTAAAAATAAGTTTATTGACATTTACTTTTTTTCCAGTATCAATTCTATCATCTGTTGCTTCAATAAAAAGCTCCATCGTTCTTTTATTAATAAATATCAATCCTAATACAACACATGTAAAACCTATAACAAAATATATAACAATTTTTATTGCTTGAATAAGCGATATAGATTCATTAGATACAATTAAGCTACCCATTCCATATGATGTAAAAACAACTCCAACTAAAATTAGCATTATCCATCTTTTCATTTTTGAACTATCTTTAAACCAATGTAAAAAATTTCTCATTCTAATTCTCCTACTATTTTAACTTCTTCTTCTATTTTAACTCCATATTTTTTATAAACCTCATCTTTTACGTATTTTATTAATTCTAAAACATCTTTTGCAGTAGCATCTCCTGTATTTACAATAAAACCTGCATGTTTTTCAGATACCATTGCTCCTCCAATTTTATAGCCTTTTAAACCACATTCATCTATTAGTTTTGCAGTAATAATTCCTTCTTGTCTTTTAAATGTACTTCCTGCAGAAGGATACTCTAATGGTTGTTTTTCTTTTCTTTGGTTTAAATATTCATTCATTTGTAGTTCAATATCTTCTTTTTTTCCTTTTTTTAATTTTAATTTTGCCTCAAGAATTATATATTCTTTAGTATTAAACACACTTGATCTATATTCAAATTTTTGCTCTTCGTTTGAAAGTTCAAATATCTCCCCTTTCATATTCATACATCTTGTAGAAATAACTATATCTTTCATTTCTTTTCCATAAGCTCCAGCATTCATATAAATTGCTCCACCAATTGTTCCAGGAATACCTGATAATTGCTCAAACCCCGAAATTTCTTGGTTTTTTAATTGTGTTGCTAAAGCCATCATTTTATTACCACTTCCAACACTTATTTCTATATATTCATTTTCTTCTTTTAGGTCAAATTTTTGAATATCTATCTTGATAACTATCCCTCTTATCCCACTATCTGATACTAATATATTAGTTCCATTGCCTATAATGGTAGTTAGAATATGTTTTTGTTTTGCATAAAGCAATGCTTGTTTTAATTCTTCTATAGTTTTGACACTAACAAAAAAATCTGCATTTCCACCTATTTTAAATGATGTATGTTTTTTCATTGGCTCATTATATATTATCTTCTGAATAATATCAATGTTTTCATCCATATTTTAAACCAATTCCTTTCTGAAATATATTATCATTTTTTTTATATATTTACAAGGATTTTAATTAATTTTTTATTGCTTTTTTATATAATATCTGCTATAATTATCATATGTAGTAATTCTTACTACATTAATATAATATAAAAGTTTTGGAGGATATATTATGTGGCCATTTTGGTTAATTATAGCTGGTCTATGTTTAGTTATTGAGATTTATACGGTTGGATTTTTCATTTTTTGGTTTGGAATTGGTGCATTATTTGCATTATTAGTAAGTTTTCTTACTACAAATTTATTTATTCAAATTGGTGTATTTCTTGTATCTTCAAGCTTGCTTGTTATTTCAACTAAACCTTTAATGAAAAAATTCACTAAAAATGAAAAAACAGTACCTACAAATTTTTTCAGCTTATCAGGAAAACAAGGAATTGTTACCAAAAAAATCGATAGTGATAACTCTACTGGTCAAGTAAAAGTTAAGGGTGAACTTTGGTCAGCAATTTCTGATAAAGACATCGAAAAAGATGCGAAAGTTAGAATACTTGGTGTTGATGGTGTTAAACTTAAAGTTGAAAAAATAGATGAATAATTTTGATATTAATTTTTATAAAATAAATTAAATAATTATAAGGAGGTTTAATTATGGGAGCAGTAGTTTTCTTTGGAATACTAATTGTTATTATTTTAATTATTGCATTTAAATCAATAAAAGTTGTAAACCAATCAGAGGTTTATATTATAGAAAGGCTTGGTAAGTACTATAAAACTGCAGATGCAGGACTTACACTTATAATACCTTTTATTGATAGAGTAAGCTCTGTAGTTCTATTAAAAGAACTTACAATGGACATCCCTCCACAGGGTGTTATAACTAAAGATAATGTTACAATAAGTATAGATACTGTTGTTTTCTATCAAATAACAGATCCAGAAAAATCAGTTTATGAAATAGCAAATTTGAAAAAAGGTATTGAATACCTTGCAATTACAACTATACGTGATATCGTTGGTAAAATGGACTTAGATGAAACATTTGGTGCAAGAGATAGTATTAACTATCAACTTCGTGCTATACTTGATGAAGCAACAGATAAATGGGGTTGTAAAATTAACAGAGTAGAAATAAAAGATATTAATCCACCTTCAGATATTAGAGAAGCAATGGAAAAACAAATGAATGCTGAACGTAATAAGAGAGCATTAATTCTTGAAGCAGAAGCTCAAAAACAATCTGATATTACTGTTGCAGAAGGTAAAAAAGAAGCTGCAATTTTAGAGGCAGAAGCTGAAAGTGAAGCTAAAATAAGAAGAGCTCAAGGTGAGGCAAAAGCTATTAAAGAAGTTGCTGAAGCTAAAGCTAAAGAAATTGAAATGGTTTATGCAGCTATGAGAGATGCAAAACCTGATGAAAAACTAGTTCAATTAAAATCTTTAGAAGCTTTAAAAGAAGTTGCAAATGGAAATGCAAACAAAGTATTTATTCCATTTGACGCAACATCAACTTTAAGTTCTTTAGGTGCTGTTAAAGAAATTTTAAAAAGTGATGATAAGAAATAAGAAAATAAAAAAGATGCCGATTGGCATCTTTTTTCTCGGTTTTTCAAACTACATTTATGAAACACTAACCATTATATCCCCCATAAACATAATATCTACCACCTGCGGAAATATCTTTTATCGTATTTCCAGGTTTCTCCATCACACCATTTGAACTAAAATCTGTTACCATATAATCAGATCTTTCATACCACATATAATCATCTAATCCGAAAAGAAGTATAAAATCCTGTAATGATCCTTTAAAATATCCAAACTGTTGAGCACCTTCATTTGCATCTAAAGACAAATAAATTGGTTCATTATATTCTCGTGCCCACTCCGCCCACGTCATACCTTCTTCACATCTTAGTTCAATAGAACTTGAAGAACCATATGTTGATATCTCAAATGAAATCATTGGTTGTTCATTAGTCTTTAAAGGTCCATTATATATATCAGATACTGGTATTGTATATTGGCCATCCTTTGAAGTTAATGTTCTATTTAAAATTGATTCTTCATCTGATAAAGTTCCTTGAATACCATAATTAGGAGATATTAGTATTTCTTCTAATTCATTTGCAGATAAACTACCTTGATTTTCAGTTTGTTTTTCTAGAATATATATCTGAGCTCTTTCAATTATGTTAGATTTTTCTGTGTTTTCTTTTGCCTCTCCTGCCATATTTAGTATTCCATTATTTCCAGTTAACATTGTGATAGAAATTCCTGCCAAGATTAATAAAACAATAATCGTTACCACAAGTGCAATTAAAGTTATCCCCTTATTTCTTTTGTTTTTCATATTTTTATTTTCCTTTCATTTTTTATACTATAATTAGTATACATTATTTAAAAATGTTTGTAAACCATCAATTTTTTAATAAGTGTTGGATTTTTTAATTTTTTTTGTTATTTAATATAAAAACAAGCTTAAAGTGCTGAATAAATTTGGCTTTATTCTAAAATCTCAAATACATGTGACAACGTATAAAAATTGAAATGTTTTATACTGCTATGAAAGATGCAAAACATGATGAAAAAAGTGGACACCTACCAAATGCAGTAATTTACTGTTTTTGGAAGGTGTCCCTTTTTTGTTTTTTAATATCTTCTATAACAGCCTCTTACTACCCCAGTTCTTCCATTGTTGTTTTGATTTGGTATTATATTTCCTGAAAGTGCTATTCCTTCATTTGCTGTTTGTAAACTGTTTGAATTACAATTACATTCACATTCACTATTGTTATCTATTATATCTCCAACATCTTCATCTCTATCTGGGCAAATTGAACAACATGGCTTTAAAAAATTTCTACATATACATCTAATAAATCTAACAATCACAGCTGTAATATATGCAATAAATGTCAACACTATTAACGCAATTAATAATGTTGCTAAATCTGTGATAACTTCTGTTGCAAATAATGCAAATAATATAATTAAATATAATGCAAAAAACGTTATTGCAACAAGTATTGGAGAGCGTAGAACTCTTTCTATAACAATTGCAAGAAGGACTGTTGCAATAGGCAAAGCAAAAAATATGAGTAAATCCATAATATACATACTCCTTTTCTAAAATATTGTATATATTATATTATGAATTTACAAAAATAAAGTTTACAAATTAACAATTACTTGTCGTTGCTTAGAAAGAATTATTAAAGCCCGCGCAGTGATTAATATATATTTTTAAAATAAGGCGCGTAAGCCGAACAACCGGAGCGTAGCGCAGGGCGACTGGAGAAATCGACATCGTAGCTGAATTTTTCATAAGAAAAATTACAGGTACATAAAGATTTCGACACCAAGCCTTATTGATAAAAATATATATTAATCACGTTTGCAGGGCTTTAATATGAAAGTATTTGTGATGATGTTTAAATATTTATATTATTCTATTTATTAATTAATCAGTATTCAACCTTTACCAAATACAATCCATTTGGTGGTAAAGTTTTTCCTGCATTTTCTCTTTTTCCATCTTCTATTATTCTAGGTATTTCATTTGGTTCAATTTTTTTAAGACCAACTTCTACTAAAGTTCCAACAATAATTCTAACCATATTGTATAAAAATCCATTTCCAGTAAGTTCTATCCACAATCTATTATCTTTTTGTTCATAAATCTCTGCTTTATAAATTATTCTAACACTTGACTTACTACTTGTTCCACTAGCTTTAAATGCTTTAAAATCATGTTCTCCTTCAAAATATTTAATTGCTTGTTTCATTTTATTCACATCTAATTTTTGTGGTATATGTGTTTCTAAATTCCTATAAATAGCTGATGCATACATGTTATTGTTAATTATATATCTATATGTTTTTCTTTTACATGCAAGTCTACTATGAAATCTTTCTTCCACTTCTTCAGCATTAATTATCCTAATAGATTTTTTTAATTTAGTATTAATTGCTATTGGAATTTTTTCAATTGGAATTAATGAATTAGTTTTAAAATTGGCAACTTGCCCCAGGCTATGAACTCCAGCATCTGTTCTTCCAGATGCATTTAGTTCAATTGTTTCTCCTGTTATTTCTTCAATTGCTTTTTCAATTGTTCCTTGAATGTTTAATTTATTTGGTTGCTTTTGCCAACCATTAAAGTCTTTTCCATCATATTCTATTGTTAATTTTATATTTCTCATTTTGGACCTTTCTTTTATAATATATATGTTATAATTTTGATGTAAAAAGACCAAATAAATTTGGTCTTTAGTTATTGTCATTATTATTTTTTACTTGTTTTCCTTGTTTATTTTTAATACTTACAAAAAAATCTTTTATGCTATTAAAAACATTTTTTTGTTCGTCTTCTTTTTCTGGGAATCTTTTTGTAACTATATTGCTAATTAAAATCTTTTTTAATACATCTTCTCTAACATCAGCAATTAATGTACCATCTTTTGCTACAGAAATCTTACCTGTTTCTTCTGATACAACTACTGCTATGCTATCAGATTCTTTTGAAATTCCAATTGCAGCTCTATGTCTTGTACCTAATTCTTTTGCAATATCTGAATCTGATGCTAAAGGAAGCATACAAGCCGCAGCAACTATTTTATTACCTGAGATTACAACTGCACCATCATGAAGCGGTGTATTAGGGACAAATATATTTACTAGTAACTGAGGAGATACTTCACTATTTAACTCTACTCCTGTTGATATTATATCTTTTATTTGTATATCTCTTTCTATAACAATTAATGCCCCAATTTTATTTTTAGCAAGTTCTGTAGCAGCAATTGCAACTTTATAAATATCTTCTTTTGTTTTTGTAGCAATATCTTTATCCATACCAAAAAGCTTTGTAAATTTATTAGTTCCTAATTGCTCTAAAGCTCTTCTAATTTCTGGTTGAAAAATAATAATCAGAAGAATAACTCCCCAATTCATAACAGCAGACAATATGTAGTTTAAAATGTGTAAATTCAATAAATCACTTAACCAAGTAGCTATAATTAGTAGTGCTATTCCTTTTATTAATTGCCATGCTCTAGATTCTTTGAATATTTTTAAAATATGATATGCAACAAAAACCACTATTGCAATATCTACAATTAAAGTAATAATTTTTAATGGATATTGTTGATATATTTCAATATTAGCTATAATACTTTCTTTTATATTATTTATCATTAATATCATCCCTTCATAAGGAACAAATTTTTTTAACTTACTCCTTCGTCAAATCATTCGTTTATATTATTATATAAAATAATAAATCAAAGAAATTGCAACTGAAAAGATCATTAAAATAGCCATTAAACTTGCCATGACTTTCACTACAAGTTGCCCTTTATTTCTCTTTGTTTTTGTTTTTGTAACATTTTTTTCCATAATTACATTTTCCTTTCTAAAAATTATGAATCTATATACTATTATATCACTAATTTTTATTTTTTCAAGCGGGCGATTAAAATCGCCCCTACATTTTTCTACATAATTGTAATCTATACCAAGCGGGCGATTAAAATCGCCCCTACATTTTTCTACATAATTGTAATCTATATTAGACGGATGGTTATAATCACCTATAGCAATTGAATCTTAATAATATTCTTTATTTTTTCTACTGCTTTTTTACATTTTTCTTCATCATTTGCATAGATTGTAGCCAATAATTCATTTTGTTTTACAAAATCATTAACTTTTTTATTTAGTACAATTCCAACTGACATGTCAATTTTATCATCTTTTTTTATTCTACCAGCACCTAAATCACACGCCAATTTTCCAATATCTTCTGCATTTATTTCTGTGATTTCACCTATTTTATCACTATTAACTTGTACAATATATTTTGCTTTTTCAAATTTATTAATATCATCTAAATAAGATGTATCTCCTCCTTGCATTTCTACCATTTGTTTGAATTTTTCAAATGCCAAACCATTATTAATATTTTCTAACATTTTTTTCTTGTTTTCTTCTAAGTTATCTCCTTTACCTGCTAATTTAATCATATAACTACCAATTTCAAGTACAATATTTTTTAAATCATCTGGCAATTCTTTCCCTTTTAGAAAATTAATAGCTTCTATAATTTCAAGTGTATTTCCAACTGCAAATCCTATAGGTTCATTCATTGGAGTAAATACAGATTTTACTTCTCTTCCCGCATATTTTCCTAGACTTTCCATTTTTTCTGCAAGAAGTTTTGCTTCTTCTAAGCTTTTCATAAAAGCACCTTTTCCATAGGTTACTTCAAGGACTATCTTATTTGCACCAGCTGCAATTTTTTTACTCATTATACTTGATGCAATTAGTGGTATATTATCTACACAACTAATTGTATCTCTTAATGCATATATTTTTTTATCTGCCGGAGCTAGATTCATAGTTTGCCCAATCATACTTATACCAATTTTATGTACATACTCTTTAAAATTGTCTATGGAAACTGATGTATTATATCCTGGAATTGCTTCTAATTTATCAATTGTGCCACCAGTAAAGCCCAATCCTCTTCCTGACATTTTTGCAACAGGTATTCCTAGTGATGCAATTATAGGCAGTAAAACTATTGAAACTTTATCTCCTACTCCTCCAGTTGAATGCTTATCAACTACATTTGTACCAAACTCTGATAAATCTAATACTTCTCCAGAATTTGCCATACTAAAAGTCAAATTAAAAAGCTCCTCATCTGTCATTCCATTTAAATAAATTGCCATAATTAGAGCTGCAGCTTGATAATCTGTTATACTTTCATTAGTATAACCTTTAATAAAAAACTCTATTTCCTCTTTTGATAATTCTTTTTTGTCTCTTTTTTTTGCTATAATTTCTAATATATTCATGGTTAGAAGTACTCCTTTCTTAAATTACACAAAACTTTTAAAATTTTTTTAAAAAAAGTTTGAGGTAAGAAGTCAGAGATCGGAAGTCGGACCTCCTACCTCATACTTCTCATCTTAATTATATTTTCTCTCTAAATAAATTTCTTAATAAAAGTCTTTCTATGTATTGGGCAAGGTCCAAATTCTCTAATAGCTGTTATGTGTTTGGCCGTACCATATCCTTTGTGTGAACCAAATCCATATTCAGGATAAATTTTATCCCATTCACGCATAATTCTATCTCTCGTAACTTTTGCTAAGATTGAAGCTGCAGAAATAGAATAGCATTTTGCGTCTCCTTTAATTATAGATTTATAAGGTATACCTAATGTATCTATTCCACTTAAAGCATCTACCATAATTATATTTGGCTTAACTTCCATTTGCTTAATTGCTTCTGTTAGTCCTTTTTTAGTTGCTTGTAATATATTTATTTCATCAATTTCATCTTGATAAATTATTCCAATACCATAACTAATTGCTTCATTAATTATTAAATCATATAATTTTTCTCTTTTAGCTTCAGAAACTTTTTTTGAATCATTTATTCCTTCTATCATAGAATCCTGAGGTAAAATAACAGAGGCAACTACAACTGGCCCTGCTAATGGTCCTCTGCCTGCCTCATCAATTCCTGCTATATATTTTACCCCTTTGTCAAAAAATTCTTTATCTATTTTTTTTAATTCTATAAGTCTTGCTTCTTCTTTTTCTTTCATAAATACTATCCCTTTGTTCTATTCTTCCATCTTATTCTTCAAATTAGATAATGTATAAAAAACTGAATTGTCATACATAATTCCAGATGGATATACAATTTCTAACTTTGTAAAATCAGCAGAATTATATACAACAACAAATTCTCCATCTTCACTAGCACTTGCTAAATTAGATAATCCCATTTCAGTGAGCGTCTCTTTTGTAATATTGAAAACTTCACATCCATTTGAATCATTAATTGAACTGTCAACTTTTGATATTATTTCTGTCGCATTTTCTAATTTTTCCATATTATACTTTGTACTAAATAAATTAGATATATTGTATGATTTTGTTTTTGTTACATCTTCATCATCTTCTTTTAAATCCCAAACTTCTGCATTAATCTCTTCTGCATATATTTTTGCATTTGCTTTTATTGTAATCATATTTGTCATTAAACTTTCTATTTTTGCCTTCTTAATTAATTGTGTTCCTTCTCCAATAGAAATACCAGCTAGAATTAAAATAACAATTATTGTTATAACAAGTGCAATTAGAGTAATACCAGATTTATTATTCATTTTTTTCATATTATTAATTATCCCTTCTAATTAAGATAAAAACATTAAGATAAAAACAAAGAACTTAATTTATGTGTATTAAGTTCTTAATTTTTAGTTTGCTAAATAATAGCCTACACCTCTTTTTGTTATTAATATTCGTGGATTTGAAGTGTCTGCTTCTATTTTTTCTCTAATACGTCTTACTGTAACATCCACCGTTCTAATATCGCCAAAATATTCATATCCCCAAACTTTTTCAAGTAATGTTTCTCTTGTAACTACTTGACCTGGCTCTTGAGCAAGGAATTTCAGAACTTCAAATTCTCTAAGTGTAAGATCTACTATTTCATTATTAACCATAACTTCAAATCTGTCTAAATCTAATGTTAATACTCCTACTGTTATAACATTTGTTCTTCTTATTGAACTTTCTTCTTTATTATTTTGTTTTTTATCATTATTTAAAACTACATTATATTTTCTTAGATTAGCCTTAACCCTTGCTAATAATTCTCTTATATTAAACGGTTTTGTGATATAATCATCAGCACCAAGTTCAAGTCCAAGAATTTTGTCAAGTTCATCATCCTTAGCTGTAACCATAAGGATTGGAACATTAACAATGTTCTTTACTCTTTTGCAAACAGATAATCCATCTAATTTTGGAAGCATAACATCAAGTAATATTAAATCTACCTTTTTATTCTGAACAATATCTATTGCTTCTAAGCCATCACTTGCCTCAATAACATTGTATCCTTCTTTACTTAAATTATGTGATAATAAATTAAGAATCATTTTCTCATCATCAACTATTAAGATGGTTTTTTTATAATCTAATTCTTCTTCCACAAAAAAGCCTCCTTTATTTGTTAGTCATTCATAATATATCATATTTGATTTTTTTATACAAGTTTTTTGAAGAAATTTTTTTATTCATTTTTTCATTTGGGACAGTCCCTAATTAAAAATTTTTTTACTTCTTCAATTAATGCTTCTTCTCCTTGTTTTTCAATTTTTAATGTTATCATTGGTTTTATTCCATCTGAAAATTTAATTCTGCTTCCATATTTTTTTATTAAGTTAGAGATAAAATCATCTTCAAAATTATTATTTTCATAAGTAAATACTACTACATCTCTTTTACTTTGAATTTTTATTATATTGTTCTTTTTGGCTAATTGTTTTATTCTTGAAATTTCTAAAAGATTTTCTATTTCGTGAGGCATATCTCCAAATCTATCTATTAATTCATCAACAACATTTAAAATATCTTCTTCAGTTTTTGCAAGCGCAATATCTTGGTATATTTCTATTTTTTGATTTTGGTCAGAAATATATTCATCTGGAATATAACTTGTTACATTTAAATCTATTTGACATTCTATATCTTCTTCAACTTTAATTCCCTGTTCTTCTTTCAAGACTTCATTTAAAAGCCTTGTATATGTATCATATCCAACTTCTTCTAAATGTCCTGATTGAATTTCTCCAATTAAACTTCCTGCACCTCTAATTTCTAAATCTCTCATAGCAATTTTAAAACCAGAACCAAATTCAGTAAATTCCTTAATTGCTTTTAGTCTTTTGTCTGCTGTTTCAGCAAGTATTTTATCTTTTCTATATGTAATATAACTATATCCTTGTCTATCTGATCTTCCAACTCTTCCTCTAATTTGATATAATTGAGCAAGTCCCATTCTATCAGCATTTTCGATAATAATTGTATTTGCATTTGGTATATCAATTCCTGATTCTAAAATTGTTGTACATACTAATACATTTATTTTGCCATCAACAAAATCCTCCATTATATCTTCAATTTCAGTTCCTGTCATTTGTCCATGTGCAAATCCAACTTTTGCTTCTGGCACAAGTCTTGCTATTTTATCAGCTTTAATCATTATATCTTTAACACTATTAAAAATATAGAATACTTGCCCACCTCTTTCTAGTTCTTTTGTAATAGCTTCTTTAATTATCTCTTCATCATATTCTACAACATATGTCTGTACAGGTTTTCTATTTTGTGGTGGCTCATAAATAACTGACATATCCCTTACCCCAACAATTGACATATGTAAAGTTCTAGGAATTGGTGTTGCTGTCATTGTAAGTACATCTACACTTGTTTTATATTGTTTTATTTTTTCTTTTGCCTTAACTCCAAATCTGTGCTCTTCATCTATTATTAGTAATCCCAAATCCTTAAACTCAATATCTTTTCCAAGTAATTTATGAGTTCCGATTACTATATCAATATTTCCAAGTTTTAGTTCTTTAATAATTCTAGTTTGATCTTTTACAGTTCTAAATCTATTTAGTAATTCAACTTTTATTGGAAAATCCTTCATTCTTTCTTTAAATGTTTCATATTGTTGTTTTGCTAAGACTGTTGTAGGAGCCAGATATGCAACTTGTTTGCTGTCCATAACTGCTTTAAATGCTGCACGAATTGCAACCTCTGTTTTGCCATATCCAACATCTCCGCACAGAAGTCTATCCATAGGCCTTCCAACTTCCATATCTTTTTTCACTTCTTCTATACAACGAAGTTGGTCATCTGTTTCAATATATGGGAATTTTCCTTCAAATTCTTTTTGCCAATCTGTGTCTTTAGAAAATGCGTGTCCTCTAGCTTTTTCACGTCTTGCATACAACTCTATTAAATCTTTTGCAACAGCTCTTAAATTATTTTTAACTTTTGTAGTTGTTTTCTCCCAATCTTTTGACCCCAGTTTATTTAATTTTAAATTAAGCTCTTCTCCTCCAACGTATTTTCTCACTTCATCTAATGAATTTGTTGGAATATATAAAATATCATCACCTAGATATTTAATTTTTATATAGTCTCTTGTAACTCCATCTGCTTTTATTGTATTTACGCCAATATAAATACCAATTCCATATCTTCTATGAACAACATAGTCACCAACCTTTAAATCTGCAAAAACAACTTTTTCACTTTTGTTAAATGTTTCATTTTTTCGCCTTCTTGATTTTCTTTGTACTTCTACTAATTCTGATGCTTCAATTAATACCTGATTTAAATCATAGCTAAAAAAACCTCCAGATATTATTCCTGTTGTAATAACTACTGTTCGAACATTTTTATTTACTATTGTTTGATCAAGCTTTTCTTGATATATTGAATATATTTGGTTTTGCTCTAATACTTTTTTTATTTTATCCGCTTTTTCTTTAGAATCAACAATTATATATATATTTTTTTTATCATTAATAAATTTTTGAATATCTTCAAAAAACAATTCTATTCCGCTTTTATAGTAATTCAATTCTTTTGCATTAAATTGATACTGAAGACTCCCTTTTCTCATTGTGTCTAGTTTATTTAAATATACACATTGATAGTCTGACAATTTCATTTCAATTTCTTCTGTACTTAAATAATTATTTAAACTATCTGGAGTAATTTTTTCCTTTTCAATTAAAGCTTTGATAACATTTTCGTTATCATCTTCAATATTTTTACTTCTTGCTAAGATCTTACTAAATTCATCAATAAAAACAATAGTATCATCTGAAAAATAATCCAAAATAGTTTCTGATTCCTTATAAAAAGAATCAAAATATCTGTCAATTTTATTTAAATAATCACCTTCAAGAATGCTTTCTACATCAGCTTCCACCTTTTCAACTAGCACTTCTGGATAGATTTTTGATTTAATATTATTTGCAATACTTTCTAACGGTTCATCTAAAATATATTCATATGCCGGATAAATTTTAGCTGTTTCTTTATTTTCAAAAGACCTTTGAGATACTATATTAAAATTTCTAATTGAATCAACTTCATCTCCCCATAGTTCAATTCTTAAACCGATTATATCATTTAATGAAACATCTACTATTCCTCCTCTTACACTAAATTGTCCTCTTCCATCTATTAATTCAAATCTTTGATATCCTAAATTTATTAGTTTTTGTTTTAATTCTTCTAAATCACATCTATCACCTATTTTTAAGTTAATAATATCTTTAAAAAGTGCTTTTTTAGATATCATTTTTTGCTTAATTGTTTCTGTAGATGCAATTATTATTGATTTTTGATTTTCATATATTTTATTTAAAACTTCTATTCTTTCATAAGGTAAATTTTTACTCTCAGCTATATAATCATATGTAACTATCTCTTTTTTAGGTAAAAAATAAGCTTTATCTGTAAAAAATTTTATATCATTATATAGTTTTTGTGCTTGAATTTCATTATATGTTATTAAAAATACAGGTCTATTTAAATTATCTAAAATGTTTGCTAAAATCTCACTAATAACTACGTCAGTTAAGCCCGATATTTCTACCGGGCTTTTTTTATTTTTAAGTTGTTCTAAAAATTCATTATACTTAAGTGACTTTTCTAAGCTTTTAACAAGTATATTCATTCTCCTCTTTCCTTACCTTCTTGCTCTTTTGATGTCTCTCTTTGTACACTTTTTTCTTTACTACTTACTTTTTGATATTCTTTCTTAACTTTCATATTTTTAACATTTGTAAATGATTTTTCTCCAAATAATTGTCTAGCAAGTTTATTAACTTTTTCAAGTGACGCTAACAATTCTTGTTTAAGTCTTTTTAAATGCTCATCATCTTGAGCATCATCTTCTTCATCAGAGCTGATTTTTTTTCTTTTTCTAGATTTTTGTGACCCTTCTCTATATGCTTTAATCGCATCTTCTTGCGATAATTCTGGTAATTCCCCCTCAACTAAGCTTTCTATACTTCCTTTTAAATCAGTTAATTTTTCTTCTTTTTCATTATTATTATCTTGCATATTTACCACATCTCACTTCCTACATCTCACTTCTCTTTGTTATAAGTTAACTTAATTATAACATTTAAACATATATAATTTATCATAAATTTTCAAAAAAATCAATAAATTTTGCCTAAAAAGTATTGACTTTTTAATTTTTGCATATTATAATAGTGAATGTTGCACATCGCGGGGTGGAGCAGTTGGCAGCTCGTCGGGCTCATAACCCGAAGGTCGTAGGTTCGAGTCCTACCTCCGCAACCAAAACAAGAGCTGAAAATTTAAATTCAGCTCATTTATTTTATTATAATATTTTTATGCCGATGTGGCGGAATTTGCTGAGGCTGTTCGAACGTATGTGAGTTACAGCATCAGTATATGTAGCCACAATCACATATGTTTATTTATTATTATATGCCGATGTGGCGGAATTGGTAGACGCACATGACTCAAAATCATGCGGTTATCCATGTGGGTTCGAGTCCCACCATCGGTACCATTTATGTATTTATTTAAACAAATAAGCAGATTAATAAAAATCATTCTGTAAATAGGATGATTTTTTTATTTTTAGAAATATCATCACAAATATATGATTATTAAAGAAACATTGTATTTTGATGATTTTTTAAAAAAATAAATAAAGAAAAGAGTTTTTTGAAAAATACAATAAAAAATGATAACGTATTGTAATATTCAAAAAAATGTGATATTTTAGTAACAAAAATATAAATAACTATATGGAGAAAAATTATGCCAATTATAATTTCAAATGAACAACCTGTAAAAGCCAAATTAGAAAAAGAAAATATTTTTGTGATGCAACAAAGAAGAGCTGAAGGACAAGATATAAGACCTTTAAAAATAATTATTTTAAATTTAATGCCAGAAAAGCAAAATGCAGAATTAGATTTATATAGATTGCTTTCAAATACTCCATTGCAATTAGAAATAACTTTATTAAGATCGAAAATACATAAATCAAAGAATGAATCAAATGAATATTTAGAAAAATATTATTCAGTATTTGAAGAAATTCAAAATGAAAAGTTTGACGGTTTAATAATAACAGGAGCTCCTGTTGAACATTTAAATTTTGAAAATGTGTATTATTTTAATGAATTCTGTGAAATACAAAAATGGAGCAAAAATCATGTAACGTCTGTTATAAATATTTGCTGGGCATCTCAAGCTGCTTTATACTATAATTATGGAATAAATAAGCTGAAATTAGAAGAAAAATGCTTTGGGATTTTTCAACATTATATAGTTCACAAGAAGGAACCTTTATTCAGGGGATTTGATGATACTTTTTTTGCTCCACATTCAAGACATACAAAAATCAATGAAGATCAAATAAAAAAAAATAAAGAATTAGAAATTTTAGCATATTCTAAAGATGCAGGTCCTACCATTATTGCTTCAAAAGATAGAAGACAGTTTTTTGTTACTTGTCATTTAGAATATGATAGAATGAGATTAGATGCAGAATTTAAAAGAGATATTAATAAAAATTTGGATATAAAAATCCCAAAAAATTATTATCCAAATGACAATACAGATAGTCTCCCTATATTAAGCTGGAGAATGGCAAGTCAACTATTCTTTTCAAATTGGATAAACTATTATGTGTATCAGGAATCTCCCTATCTGCTTGAAGATATAGGAACAATTAATGATTAAATCAGATTATACAAAAAAGTATATTGGGATTTAAATCAAACTGATATTATTGATTATTGCGTACCTACTGATTATACTCCTGGCTCTAAATTATTTAATTAATTGCTTAGAACTAACTAACTCGCTAGAATAATATCTAGCGAGTTATATATATATTGTTTATTGTTTTTCTTTCAATGAATTTGTAATAGAACCAGATAATACTTAATTATTTAAATTTAAACACTAAAAATATTAATTCTATTCCAATTAATAAATAAGCAAAAGGTATTAGCATTGTACCTAAAGACTTAAATCCGATATCTACCAATAAATCAATACACAAATTCAAACAATAAACGCCAA
Source organism: uncultured Clostridia bacterium (assembly GCA_947306755.1). Lineage (GTDB taxonomy): Bacteria > Bacillota > Clostridia > TANB77 > CAG-508 > CAG-269. Next base: position 30,028 of record CAMZHI010000012.1, read on the forward strand.
TACTTATCAATATTACAGAAATTATTGAAACAATAACATTAGTAATCTTTGAAAAAATATTACATCCATTAGCTTTGCATTTTTTATACCTTATAAAATAATATAAAGAAAGAATAAAAATTATAATACTATTTGGAATCCACACTAATAAAGCATTAAGTTCACTGAAATCACTTGCATTGCGCGTTTCTATACTTATTTTTATTGTAAAAATAATTGTTATAATTTCTGATAGCATAACTGATATTAAATAATTCTTCCACGAGAAGTCTTTTTTTGTTTCTTCCATTTTGACCTCCATTTCAACACTTTACTCGCATAAAATGTTAAACCAATATTTTAATTTTTAAATTCTAATAGTTTAATAAAAAAATCCATCATTTAATTCTTTTTAGAAAATCTTTTAAAATCTGTTCATTTATTGCAAGTTGTTTTTTCCCTATTAAGTCTAAAATCTCTTTTCTAGTTTTAGTAGACATTTTTCTATTTGAAAACTCATTATGCGGTACTTCTTTTTCAAACCAAGAAGGCATTTTGAAGTTTTTGGCTTGTTCTATACTTTCAAATTCAACTTCAACAATTATTAATCCTTTTATTTTTTTCTCAAAAATATCTACTTCAGCTTTTAAACCATCTTCTAAAGGAATTATCACTCTATATTTTTCAATAATATTACTTCCTTTAAATGGCTTTACTTCTTCAAATTGTTCTTCTGTTATTTCTTTTTCTAATTCTGTTATAGAAAAAATTTCCGTTTCTTTACCCTTAGCTTTTATTGTATGTGTATATTTAACTTTGTTAGTAGAAAGATCTTCACTTTTTCTTACTCTTATACTACAAACTGAATCTCTATAAATATGCTTTTGTGTAATTTTGAATATTTTTTTTATATTATTAGGTAAATAATTAATTGTATATTTTCTTTCTATTTCTGTAGGCACCATTTTTACACTCCCTTTATTATTTGTTTTTACGCTTCAATTCACAGCTCAATAAATATATATTTTATCATTCCGTTTGGTGTCGCAATTTTCTTATGTTCAAATATATAATAAATTATATATTTGAACAATATATGTCAATTGCTCCAGTCGCCCTTCGCTTACGCTACGGTTGCTCGCCTTACGCACTTCATTCTAAAATATATATTTATTAATCTGTGAATTATAAGTATCTAAAAAAAATTAATAAGTCTTTTACACTTAACTAGTAGCTCTAATATCAATCAATAATAAAACTTTTACTCGTACCATTCAAGTTCATAATTAGCTATTCTAACTAAATCTCCTTCATTAATTCCTTGTTTTTTAAGTTCTTCTTCCACACCTAATTCTCTTAATTTTTTATGCAAATAATATAGAGATTCATTATCTTCAATGTTTACTCTTCTAATGATTCTTTCTACTGATTCTCCCTTAATGATAAATTTGTTTTTCTCTCGTGTAACAGTAAAAGCATCTTTATCTTCTTCTAAAGTATAAACAATTTTTTCATCTTTTTCAACCAATTCTTCTTTTGGCAATGTTTTTAATAAGTTTGATAC
>CAMZHI010000013.1 GCA_947306755.1 uncultured Clostridia bacterium
AGATATAGAAACTGAAGTATTATCTACAACAGAGCCAGATACTCAATATGAACAAGATTCTAATTTAGAAGTTGGAAAAGAAACAGTAAAACAACACGGTGCAAATGGTGCTGTAGTTAATGTATACAAAATCACTAAACTAGATGGCAAGATAATTAGTAAAGAATTATTGTCTCAAGATACATACAAGGCTTTAAATAAAATTATTTTAAAAAACGAGTACCATCCCTAACAAGATAATTCCATAACTATTCGCTATTAAATATAAGTGTTTAGAGAAATGTAGGGGCGATTTTAATCGCCCGCAAAAATATTATTCTAGTTTAACTATCTTTAAATTTTTTATTTTACATTTATTATAAATTGTATTAATTTTTGTTATATTTCGGGCGATTAAAATCGCCCCTACAATAACAATTTCTGTATCAATTCAACTAAATCTATTGACAAATTAACTCTTAAGCGCTATACTATAATATGTGCTTGGGTGACTAGCTCAGTTGGTAGAGCAGCAGACTCTTAATCACTTGAGATGGCACATATTAAAAAATGATGAAACCATTGTGTTTCTAATAAAAACAAGCACATTAACAATTTAGTATAAAAGTACTTTTCCCCAATTTTCCCCAATAAAAATGGGGAAGTGGGGGAGAGTAAAATTTATAAATGGACCATTAGCTTAGCTGGTAAAGCAACTGACTCTTAATCAGGAGAGCCTCGGTTCGAATCCGAGATGGTCCACCAAATTATTGATTTTCTTACCTTTTTAGAGCTCTGATAAGAAAATCTTAATGTAGAGTGCTTATATAAATGTATATTTATATGAGTATTTTTTTAACTTGCTTTTTTTAATCTTTCCATTTGTTCTTTTATATATTCTGGTGCTATTCTAATATAGTGCGACTCCGTAGTCGTATAGCTTTCGTGTCCGCATAGCTCTCATTAAAAATAATTTATCTAATCCTTTTTGTGCCCAATAAGAAGCATAAGAATATCTTAGCCCATAAGGTGTTATATTTTTAATTAGGTTGTATTTTTTCCTTAATTTTGGCAGTGCACTAGATAATGTATCTGAAACATAAGGCTTATAAGTTCTACCTAAAAACATATATTCATTTTCTGTCCATTTTCTTTTTTTATCTTTTAATGCTCTTGATGTTTTAAATAATTCTTGCTGTTTCTTCTTATGCTCCAATAAAACCTTTTTTAATCTTCCATCTAATGGTATTTTTCTATAACTTTTAGATGTTTTTAATGTATCATCTCTTCTTTCATGACCTATTGGATTCATATTTTCATCATATACAATAAATTCTTTATAGGCATTATTTATATTTAAAAAATCTTCTTCTTCTAGGAGCGAAGTCCATTTAAGACCGACAGGCTTCTTCTGGACGTAACCCTGCCAAAAGCATAGTTTCAAATAATATTGACATATCTGTATTTTCTTTTTCAAATGCATCAAGCCATATATTTTGTTCTTCTGGTTTAATATAATCCTCTGCTTTTTGGCTTTCAGATTTCTTGATTTGTTTAGGTTTGTCTATGTATTGCATAGGATTATCTTTAACTATTTTCTTCTTGATAGCATACTTAAATACTTGATTTAAAACAATATAAATATGTCTTTTTCCTGTTTGACCATTAACACTTTTTAATAAACCTGTTATAAATTCATCTGTTAATTCTTGTAAATATGCTTTTTTGTGCTTAATCATATATGGTAGAATATAATCTTTAATTTTTCTGTAATATCCATCTATTGTTTTTCTACATAGAGGCTTTGGATTATCAGGATTTTTTTCACATAAAGAGAATTTATATTCAATCCATTCTATAAAAATAGGTTTTGCAAGATTAAGCTTTGATAAATTTTCTTCAGGTTTTATAGTGTCATTGTTATCTATTTTAGGTATTATGTGTAAAGAGGGCTTTAATGAATTTACTGGTTCTGAATTATTAATTGCAACTACATTATTAGGTAAAAATATTTTATTTAAAATATGTGCATTAATTCCATCTATTAAATTTATTATTTCTAATACCTTTTGAGTGATTTTTGTTTCATTTAAGCTCAAATTATTTATGCTATTTATAATTCTGCTTTTTGCTATATCATCTATTTTGCAGGTAATTAAACCACTTTCATAAGATGATTTTATAAAATCATATAATGCTGTTAGGAGATTAAATATAGCTGCTTCATCTGTTTTACCACCTTTTTGTATTCTATTACTATTTCCACCCCCTAGATTAAATGTTGTTCTTGCTTCATAATATCCATTACTTTTATAACGTAGTGATATTTCATATTTATTACATCTTTCTTTTAATTTTTCCAACTTTCTATCTCCTTCCTTTAAACAGTAGAAGTAAATAGTTTACTTTGGAAAAAATCTTCAAAATAAATTATTCACATTCTACTGTTTTTTTGATCTAAAATCAACACTATTTCACTATAATTTGTAATTTCCATAATGTTTAGAAACCCAAACTGGTAGTGCGGCTTTATCAATCAAAATCTTTTTTCCATAATGTCTTGCTGGAAAATCCTTTTCTTTTGCTAATTTTAATATGGTATTTCTTCCTAGATTCATCACTTTACAGGCTTGTTCCACAGTAAGATATACCATATCATTTATTGATATTTCTTCAGTTACATCAACTGTTCCATTTAATTTGTCCATTTTGCTATTTTCCCCTTTCTTTTTTGGGGAAAAACAACAGTGGTACATTTAATTACTATATTTATTACTACATTTAGTTACTTCTCTGTAACCATAAGATTTCCTATAATTCTGATTTTATGAGTTCATAATTGTTGCTTTTCCTTTAATCTTTTTATATTTACAAATCTTAAATTCTGTACTGTTACCTTTATTAAATTATTACTGGATATATAAAACTTGTTGCCTTTATATCTAAAAATGTCTTAAAAGGTGACCTGGTCAGAATTAAGCACATATTAGATGTTTTTAGTAGAGTAACTTTTTATAATGAAACTCTATAAATAGTATTTATTGCTACTCTACTAAATAAAAATTTCAATTAACCATCTATTTTACAATAGTATTAATTTTACCACGAGTATAGCCAATAACATAAGAAAGGCATTTTAATAATTCTTTTTTGTTATCTGGATGTAATGAACTATTTACAGTTATAAATCTTGATTGTAAAATCAACTTCTCATATATTTCGCAATATACTTTATATTGATTTCTATTAACAATCCTTGTTTCTTTGTCTTTTATTAAAACTTCACTACTATACTTTACCTTCTTTAAGGTATCACAAAAAGAAATGCTTCTATCAATAAAATAGTCTAATCTATCTTTTTGCTTATTGTTTAGATATTTGCTTGAATGATAAAAATATTTAATGTTCATTATCTGTTGTTGAAGCATTTTTAATAGATATCTTTGTCCAGAATTTTTATTTTTTCTAAACATTATCATCATCTCCATTTACATTTTGATTATTTACAGAGTTTTCAAGATTAGTAAAGTTCTTTATTGTATCTCTTTCTACTGCAAGTCCATTTATTTTTCTGTCAAATGTTAGCACATTTATTCCTAATGTTTCTATTTTCTTAATATGATTTCTAAAAGTAACTTCACTATACTTTTTAACCCAATACTCTTTTGCTGTTGTGTATCCTAATTTATTTATTTTTCTTAACAATAGTTTTAACTTTGTCTTTGTTTTATTCCTAATACTTTTATTTCTATCAATTATTTTTAATGCTACATCTATTCTGTAAAAGTCATTTTCACCAAATATTTTTTTCACTGGTGAATTATACAGTTCAGTTGTATTTTTACTATTGTAGTAAGTTTCTATTGATTTATCTTTCATCTTTTCTTTGTTAATGTTTGAATTGATCTTACCATTTTTTATTTTTACTTCTGTTCTAAAAACATTTTCAAATTTTTCTTTTTCTGTTTCAAATGCTTTTCCCTCTAATACTTTCATTTCAATTTCCTTGGTCTTATTATATAGACACAGTTCCATATAATTAGCCATTTCCTTTTCTTCTTTACTTAACTTTCTCATCTTTCTTACCATCACCTTTTTCAAAAGCTTTATATCCTGTTGAAATAGTTATTGGTTCAATGATTTCATTGTTTTTCTTAACTGAATAATACTTTAACATATAACCATTGTTGTCATTTTTTAGTAGATGTTTTTTGTATGTATAGTAGGTATTTGGTGCTTTATCTAATATGTTTATGATGATATCAATTTCATCTTTGTCATCATATTTGTAATCACTGTGTATGTCTATTCTGTTTACAACCAGTTCATTTAATTCATCTGGTTCTAATTCAAAGTAATCAACTATTGTACTCGCTACTTCTGCTTTTATTTGTTCAGCTGTTTTATCTTCAACTTTGAAATTAGACAACATAACAGTTAATGATTGCCAGTTATAATTGTATGTGAATATGTATCCATTATATTTACCATGATAATATACAGGAAATCTTCTTTTTCTGTTTGGTATTACTTTATCTACTGCATTGTCATCTAAATCTCTGCTGAAATATCTGAACTTTTTTTGTTCCTGCTTATTTTGTTTGTCTTTTTTGTATAAAACCAGTTTACTGGTTATCTTTTTATGAATCCTGTTGATATATTCCCAATCTAAACCATAGGCATTATATCTTCTGAAATTCATTGTCAGTGACATTGTATCAACATTATACATTCCTATTTTCTCCTTCTTCTAATTTACAAGTTACAGTATTAGAGATGATACAAAAATTGAACATAAATTAAAATGGTTGAAATGTTACAGTTGCAATTGCTATTGATATGTTAAGGTCTCAAGTTTTCTTTCTAAAGTGTTACTTAGTTAATAGAAAGTGAAGCAGTAGCAACTGCAAAAAACTATAACAAATTTCACTAAAAATATTGACTTTCACAGTATTCATGATACAATTATAGTCAATAAAGATATAGCAATAGAACACTCAAAAAATGATTGTTCAGTTGCTACACAAACACACAAGGGTTAAGGTCCTAAACTTAATTACCCTTGTTTTTTATTTGATTTTATCTTCTTGTTCAATCTCTGCTTTAAGCATCTCAACAAAATCTGAAATCTTTATTCCATAGATTTTTCCTGAAGTATTATGATTTCTTAAAGAGTGATAAACTACATTTTCTCCTCTTGTTCTTAACATTCTTTTGTACTGAACTTTTTGAGCTTTGTAATCCATTTCTCTTGCTTCCTCTCTTGTCAATTTCATTTTTCACACCATCCTTTCCATTTATTACTCTAACTAAAGCAAAAAGAGGAACAACAAAATCAAAAATTAAATCTACTAATGTAAATCTAAAATCTTTGATCTTATTGTTCCTCTTATAGTTATCTTCTCTGACTTTCACAGTTATAGAGAACTAGGGTGTTCTTCGCCTATCCCACAACAAACTTTAATTATTAAATTTATAACAATATATCGTGTGTTAAAATGTTTTGTCAATCCTTTTTTTAAAATTTTTTTAGAATTTTCATTCAAGATTCTCAAAGTCAGCTATTTAAGCTATTTTCAAAGATTAGAATTTTTTATAATAAAAGTATTAAACTCTCCCAACATATCCATATAAAATCTCCCATTTTATTCATATTTCCTCTCCACTTTTGGCCAAATCTATATTTTTTCTAACTTAATATGTGCACTTATTTCTCTTAATGTTTCTAAATTTTCAAATTTTATAGAATATGTTTTATTTTGTACATCAACATCTTCTACAATTCCAGTTCCAAAAAGAAAGTGATTTACTTTATCACCAGTACTAAATTCCATATTAACACTTTCAACCTTAGATTTAGAATTAGAAAAAAATGATTTAAGTCTGTCTTCTGAAGACTCATTAAAAAATTCTAGTTCTTTTTTGTCTAATTCTAATAAAAATCTTGATGGTTCTATTTCTCTTAAAAACTGAGATGGTTTGCTAGTATGACTACCATAATCCTTTTGAATTTCAGTAAGATATAGGTTATCTTCTGCTCTTGTAATAGCCACATAGAATAGTCTTCTTTCTTCTTCAATTCCTTCTGGTGTTGATACTTTTGCACTTGGTATTATTCCATCATTTATTCTACAAATAAACACATTTTTGAATTCTAATCCTTTTGCTGAATGTATAGTCATTAACCTAACTGCTTTTTCTTTTTTATTTCTATCACCATTTGTATAAAGAGATATTTTATCAAGATAATCACTTAATGTTTTTTCTTCAAAATCTGAATTTTCATACTCTAAAATGCTGTGCTTAAATTCATCAAGATTTTCTATCCTATCTTGTGCTTCTTGCTTACTTAATGTTTCTTGATATCCTGTTTCCTTAATAATTTTATTTGTTAAATCTAATATAGTCATTTTTTTATATTCTTGTTTAAGTTTTTCTATTAAATTTATAAAATTCTCTGCTTCAAGATTTTTTATTGTTTTTACCATTAAACAATGTTTTAAGGCCTGATATAATGAACACTTATTATATTCAGCAAATTCCTTTAAAAATATTACAGTTTTGTTACCAATTCCTCTTGCTGGAACATTTATTATCCTTTCAAAATCTACATCTTTTTCATACAATAGAAATCTCATATAGCTTAATATATCTTTAATCTCTTTTCTACTATAAAAATCAATACCACTATATACACAATATTTTATATTTTTTTGTATTAGTTTTTCTTCTATTACCCTTGAAAGATTATTGTTTCTATATAAAATTGCAATGCTTTCTGGCTCTTCACCATTTTTAATCAAATCTTCAATAGTAGTAGCAATAAATTCAGCCTCATCACTTGCTGTTCTTAGACTATTAAAAACAACCTTTTTATCATTTTCTCTTACAGGAATTAAATCCTTTTCAAGTCTATTTGTATTATGTATTATTAATGAATTTGCTATATTTAATATACTTGGAAAACTTCTATAATTTTCATTAACAACGATATCTTTAACATTAGGAAACATATTTCTAAATTCTATAATATATCTGATGTCTGAACCTCTCCAGCTGTAAATTGTTTGATCTGGATCACCAACTATCATTAGATTTTTATGATATCCACTTAATATTGATAATATGTTGAATTGTCTTGCATCAACATCATTAAATTCATCGCACATTACATATTGAAACCTATTTTGCCATTTTTTTCTTTTTACTTCAAAATTAACAAGTATATATTCATAGGTACTTATCAAGTCAAAATAGTCTAGTAAGGCATTTTCACATTGTTCTTCAATATACTCATTAAAAAATTTTTCTTCTATTGTTGTAGGATTTGAAAAGAAAATTCCATTATGTTTCCCCAAATATCTAACATATTGTGGATAATCATCTTTAATTTTACCTATTGCTTCTCTCATATCTGCATAATGATAATCTCTATTGGTGATGTTTAATTTCTTATATATCTTCCTAAATAGTTGAGATTGGTCTTCTGGATCCAAAATAGTGAAATTGGGAGCTACTCCTATACAATGTATATCTTCTCTTAATGCTCTTGCAGCTAAGCTATGAAATGTACAAATATATCCAACATCTATATCTTTAATTTCTTTGCTAATTCTCTTTTTCATTTCATTTGCAGCATTATTAGTAAATGTAATGCAAAGTATATTTCTATTTGCTACACCTATTTCATTTACAAGATAAATATATCTATTGATAATAATACGAGTTTTGCCGGCACCAGCACCGGCTATAACTCTTACATATCCTTCTGTTGTTTTAACTGCTAATTCTTGCTTTTGATTTAATTGTTGCATTTTTTAACTCTCCTTTTAAACTATTTCCAATAAGCTTCTTCATTTACATTTGGTATAAATGGATCCATTTTCCACTCAACCATAATTCTTGAAGTTATCCACTTTTTATATGTTGTAATATGTTCTTTGTCATATTTCCAGTTTAAATATGCAATATCATTTAAAGCTTTTTCAAATGGTTGCATAATTTTTCTCCCAAAATGTTTTTCACCTTCTTTATATTCTGGCAAACCAAGATAATCATATAATTTCGTTACTGGAATAATATTTTCTTCTTCTGTTCCCTTAAACTCAATTTTATGTTCTACTATTGCTTTAAACATTAAATCAGTATTAACTGAATAAAATGCTTCTTTTGGCATATATACATATGTTCCACTGCTTTTTAGGTGTTCATATAATTTATCACTTAAAGTGAAATATATATTATCTTTTATTATTTTTGTTTTTTCTACATCACATAGTTTCATATTGACATATTTTCCAATGTTTTGTCCATTTTCAGTATAATAAAAACCTATTATAATATTTTTTAATATTTCTAAATATTGGACCAACTGCTTTGTTTTTAAGTCACTTTTTCTTGTCCTATTAAAAAATTTCAACAAGTATTCCATGCTTATTTTAACTGTTGATGTAGCAAAACAAGCCTTTGAAAATTCATAATTAATTGCTTCAATAAACTTTATGCAGTTATCTCTGACTTTAAATACCCAGTCATCAACGTCAACATTACTAGATAATTTTTTAGATTTTGAGTTCTTAACACATTTTTGGTTAAATATATTTTTTAATTCTAAATCATCATAGTTTTCCAATTTAACTGTAAAATATGTTCCTTTACCATCTAAATATAAACTACTTTTCCCATTGACCTCTAAAACTATTTTTTTATCTTCTATTATTTCAATTTTTTCTATTCCATTATTTAATAGAATTCTTACTAAATTATTGATTATTGCATTTTGTTTATATTGTCTATAAAATAAACAACATATAATTTCTTTTAAGACACCAACTACTATGCTATTCCCAGCTTGCTGAGTTAATGGTGTATTGGCACAAACAGTTGCTGCTTGTTCATACTCTTTATCTGTAAAGTCCATAAGGCGCCAACACTCTCTTGGAGTTAATCTTCTATATCCTTCTTTACATTTTATTGCTCCACCATTTCCACTTGCTGACCCATAACATGCAAGTAATGTAGGAAAAACATCATTATTTTCTATTATTTTCCCACCAAAACCATAATCTGTTGAATAAGTCTCATGATTTTTTAATCTTCTTAAATGATTTTCTTTTAAAATTATATTTATATTGTAATCTGTATAATTTTCTTCAAGTAATTCTATATATTTTCTTTTTAATTTTTGTTTTAAAGGAAAAGTAAATTGTAAATCGTCAATATCTTTTCTAATACATAATGTAAAAACTCTATTTCTTGATTGAGGAACACCATAATCTTCTGAGTTTAAAACTTGATAGTAACAGTTATATCCTAATTTCTCCATTGTTTTTTTATACTTCTTAAAATTATATATATGCCCTTTTTTTCCAGTAGACAAAAGATTTTCTACATTCTCCCAAAATATATATTTTGGTCTTAGTTTATTTACAATTCTTATTATTTCATACATTAAACTTGACCTTGTACCAGACCCAACATCTCCACCTTTTCCTTTACCTGCAGTTGAATAATCAGTACAGGGGGGAACCGTGCATTAAAAAATCAATTTCTATATCTTTATCCCATTTTGAAATATCTTGTGGCTCATAATGTGTATCATTTATTGCATTATAACTATTTACTGCATTTTGATTTATTTCTACATAATCAACTATTTCAAATGGTAATCCAGTTCTTTTAAAGGCTTGGGTACATGCACCTATTCCACCAAAATCTTCTGCTACTTTTATTGTTTTCATTACACTATCTCCCTTCTATATTTGAATTATGAGATAATGTCATTTGCAAATCTCTACAAAATATGTTATATATATAATATAGAGAAAATGCCTATGACATTATTCTCGTGTTTGGGCAAGTCCAGTCATGAACGCCAATTCTAATCCTGGATTTGTCCTTCTTTATATTATTTTTATAATGCCTGTTGAACACTGTAAATAACCCATTTTAATTAAATCTTCAACTGTAATATTACTGTCTAATTCTAACTCTTCTACAATATCATCAAAATTTTTATCTTCTAAAAATTCATAATCTAAATTTTTTACAAAGTTAAGAATTTCATGTATATCATATAATGGGTACAATTCTGTTAAGGCAATTACTTCATCTGTTGTTGCTAGTAATTTTAATTCATTTAATGCTTCATTAAATTTTTTTAAGTCCTCATTTTTATAAAAAGATATATTAAAATCACTTTCATATTTTGTAACATCAAATTTTTGTATTCCACCATTCGAGTATTCAAATAAATTTATATTGACTTCACCCATTGGCAGAGTAATAATTCTAGTAAGTTCTTTGTTGTCAATATGTTGTAACCATAGTTTTACTTCCATTATTTCACCTCCTATATTTCATTTTTTATATAAAACTCTTTAACCATAAAGAAAATATATTTTTTAATTCAGTATCACATAATCCAATATTCATACCATAAATTAAATTCACTTAATATAAAAGCATCTATCATCTCTTTAAAAAATGTGGTTTGTAATTCTTCTTGTATTTCTTTAAATGATTTACTTCTATCTATGCTCGGTTCCATATCACCATACCAGTCTTCATTATTATAGTAGTATTCAATTCTGTCCATCATATTTTTTTGTATATCTTCTCTATAATAAATTAAATCATTTAATTTATTTTCTATAAAATTATGCTTACATTCATATTCTAAATAATCATCTAAAACATAGTCAGTTTCTATTAAGTCATATTTTCTTTCAAATGTTTCCCTATAACACTCAATTTCTTTCCTTATGTTTTTTTCATCTTTTTCCTCAAATTCAAAACCCATATATTCATCAAACATTTCTTGAATATTAAACTCTAATTGTAAAGTCTTTTCTGGTAATTCTATACATACATATTTATTATCTTGAATTTTAAATCTTGTATTATAGTAAATATATTCTAAATATGAAATTAAAATATTTTCTTCTAAATGCACTTGTTCAATGTCAAATTTTACTACTGCACCAGGTACTTGAAAATAGCCTAATGAATTCATAATATATTGCAATTCAAATTCTTCTTTATATTGTATATTCTCTTTTTCAATTGCAATTTCTTTTAAAGTTTTATCTTCAAAGAATGTATAATTTCCATTTTTAAGAAAATTTGTTATGGTATCTATATTAGTAGATATAAATTCACTTAATATTGCAATTTGAAATTTAGTAGATATTGAACTCAAAATTTTCAATTTTTCATTAAGTGTAGTTACAAAACTATTTAGCTCCTCAAAGTTAAGGCAATTTATATCTTTATTTAAGTATTCGTGGTTATTTATACCAACAATATTACCTTTATTATCAAGTATTTTTAAACCACAATTAGAATAAATACTTGTTATTATATACCCATCTTGTTTGATATTTTTTAGATTTTGTGTAAAATCCTTATTTTCAGGTAAATTTAGTTTTATTCTTTTGTTTTTTTTATTTTTTGCTGTAATACGAATTAAATAATCCATTTTATTCATTTTGTTTACCTCCTTTAAATTTATTTTTTATTTAAAACTCCTTGATTAAAAAGGAATTCTATGCTAATATATAAATAGAGTATGATAAGTTGATACAGACACAAATATAGTGTTGTATTTTTATACTCTCTTCAATATTGCAATGTTCAAAATTTGGTCATGGAGAACATTTGCAATTTTTTTATAATTTCATTAAATTTGTAACTTTTTCATATACGTCTTTCTTTAAATTTTCTTCTGTGTTTTGTAATTCTTTTTTTGCCTGTTGTATTTTAAAATATTCATCAGCTAGTTGTTCAGCATTATCTATTATTGGTATTTCTATTTCTGATAACATCTGTATTCCCAATTTATGATTATAATTTACTTTCCAGTATTTAAGATAATCATTATAAAGACCAGAGTTTAATACCATAAAAATATATTTTGTTGGTATATTGCTTTTATTTTTAAAGATATACATGTTGTCACCACACAGATTATATTCTTCTAAATCTTTATCTATATAGATGATATTTTCTTCATTTAAACTAGGAAGAGCAAAGAATATTATTGTATCTTTTTCAATTATTCCATATTCTCTTTTAAATAATTTTTGAGAATTTATTTTGAATTCTGTGATAGGATAGAATTTAGTATTATTTTTGATGTCTTTTAAATTTTTCCAGTTGGCTATTCTTACAACAATATCACCTGAATCATCATCTGGTTTTATATAACTTGTTCTAATACCTGAAAAAATTGGCCCTAAATTACCTAATTTTTCAGATTTGAAAACTGATTTTTTCATATGCTTCTCCTTTCCTACAAAATTAGTGTAGGATACTACGCTATTTTTATTATATCTGAATTTTTTTTATTTGTCAATCATCTTTTTGTAAATTTATTGACTTTCTTTGATATTTTTGATACATTGTCTGTAGTTAAATAAATTGAGAAAGGGGATAGGGAAGATGAACAAAGCTGAATTAGTAGATGCAATGGCAAAAGAAACAAATTTAACTAAAAAAGATGTTGAAAGTGTGTTAAATTCTTTTGTAAATCAAGTTTCTGGTGCTTTAACAAAGAAAGATAAAGTACAATTAGTTGGATTTGGAACATTTGAAACAAGAAATAGATCTGCAAGAACTGGAAGAAACCCACAAACAGGTGAAGAAATAAAAATCAAAGCTTCAACAGTTCCAGCATTTAAAGCTGGTAAAGCACTTAAAGAAAAAGTAAATAAATAGATAATAAAACTCCCTAACCACTTTAAGTTAGGGAATTTTTTTACACTTTATACATATACACATTTATCTGATTTTCATCAATATTTTTTTTATTTTCTTTATTTTCTTTTCCATATCTATATTGAGTAGTAAAACTTCTTTTGCATTTTGGTAATAATTTTATTCCAGAAATGTCATTTTTTAACTTATCTTCTAGTTTTCCACCATACTCAATTACAAATATATATTTATTTTTAATTTCCTTTTCTTCTCGTAATTTTTTAACATCCTTTTGAATTGCATTACTGCTTTCTGTATTCCATATCTTAAATTCAATTAGAGCTTTTGTTATCTTATCTTCTCCTCTAACCTCTTGTAATGCTAAGTCACTATGCCAATTTGAATTACATATATATGGATGTTCCCAGACAACTCTGTATTTATAGTTGTTTTCCATTAGTGCTTTAAATATTTGATATACAAAAGTTGTTTCATATAAGCAACATATTCCTCTATGTTCATCATTATATAGCTTTTCATTATTGGGTGTTTTTGTGAATAATCTTCTTAATTCCAAATCTTCTTTTTCAATAGCTTCAAAAGCTATATTATAAAACAATTTCATATCTTGTTCCATTTATTTGTACCTCCCTTAACTATATAAACGAGTATATCTTATAGTTTTGTCTGATTTTATCTTATTTTTTCATAAAAATTATTACATAAATCTACAATATAATCATATCTTTTTAAAGTTTGTTTCCAATTGTCCTTTATGCTATCAATACCATAATATATTCCAAGTAATCCACCAGTTATTGCCGCAACTGTATCTGTATCATCTCCTAAATTAACAGCTTTTAAAATTGTGGTTTTATAATCATTGGCATTAAGAAATAACCACATTGCTGCTTCTAATGTGCTTACAACATAACCACTGCTAGATATTTCATCTAATTCAAATTTAGATATATCATCTTTTAGAATTCTTGAATATTTATTTAAAGCATTTTCACTAAACATACTATAATCGGCTTCTTTAATGGTCATATATGCTTTATTTTTAGCTTTTCCTTCTAGGAGAGATAAAGTATATATAACATAAATATAACAGCCTAAAACACTGACCTCGTGTGCATGAGTAATGCTTGAAACATCTTTTACTAGTTCATATATTTTATTAGTATCTTTAATCTGCTTATAATAAATGTAATAGGCAAGAGGTAGTATTCTCATTAATGATCCATTTCCATTATCATATTCATCAGATCCACCACAATTAACAGCTTCATCCTGTTTTAACTCATATTTTGCTAATGATTGTAAAGTTGTTCTTCCAATATCAAAGGTTTCATTTGTTGCTGTATATTCTGCATGTCTATACCATTTTAAAAATTTATCTGCAATATTATTTGTATCTATTGTTCCTGTTTCTATAATAGAATGAATTGTTGCTAGTGTCATCGATGTATCATCTGACCATGTTCCTTCTGGCAAATTATATGTTCCATATCCTACCATATTTTTAATTGGGTATCTTTCTAATTCATTTCTACTTTTAAATTCTGCAGGTACTCCTAAGGCATCTCCAATTGCAAATCCTATTATTCCATTTTTCATACTTTTGACCTTTCTATAAACTATTTTTTAAATTTAACCCCATCAATTGTAATTCTATTTCAACTTTATTGATTTGACTTTGAGTAAGGTCTAGTTTCTTTAAATTTGTTTTAGATTTTCCACACAATGTTCCCAAAGTGTGGATATTGTTATCTTCTAAAACCTTTAAAATGTTATCTTTTACATTTAATCTATTAATACTTTGAGTTCTTAACTTTTCTTCCATTTCTTGCTCCTTCTATAATTCCTATATATTTTATCATAAAACTTAGGATTGGTAAAGGTCATAAATCACTATCTTTAAGTATTTCAATTTATAATTATAATAATTCTTACATCTATATGAATAATTAGTCTAACTTGGAGCATTTATTTAGATGAATGGGGAGAAATATTATATGGAATTAACTTGTTTTTGATAATTCTGTCTTTGTTTTTCAATAATATTTATGTAAAAAGTATAATCATCTTTTGTTATTTCATTATTTATATATCTACTTTTGACAACATTAGTAGCAATGTCTGCGACTTTATTTATTGTTGCTCTCAATTCTCTACAAGCATCTGGATATTCTAATAGTGGTATATTTCTATTATGGAATTCTCTAATTTCTTTCATTATATATGTTTCTCTCATCAAATCACCTCTACTAATATTTTAGTTAAAATGATTTAATAGGGTAATTTGTTGTCCATATATCTAAAAATTGTTCTGTGCCCGTTCTGGTGCTTCTGGAATAGGTCTAAAACATATAAAAAGAATAGACTATTATAATCTATTCTGAAATTAAAATGAAATTAATTAATTATTTTTTTATTCCTTTTGAATTATATAATCCATCTACATCTTCAATTAGTTTATATTCAATAGAGTCACATTTATAAGCAATAAATTTATATTGTTCTCTAATTCTTTTCTTAGCTTCTTCTGGATTTAATTTTTTATGATTAACTAAATAATTTACTATTGTAGCATTACTCTTGTGTCCATTTAAGTGTATCTTTAATCTATTCATTATGGTAAATTTATTTGTGTATGCACTGCCTATATAAACAATATTATCATTTTCATCTAATATAATATATACTCCATTAAAATTTGCTTTTTTTATGTCTTCGTCGTTTTTCAAATAACCTTTAACTTTTTCTTGTTTGTCTGTATATTTTTCTATATATTCCTTTTTTAATTTTTCAAATTCATCTACCTTCATATTATATCTCCCTATAAATTGCTACATATATTATAAATACTTTTTTATTATTTCATATAACTTTTCATTATGAACTATATAGCTCCCATGATTTTCATTTTTTATTATTTCTAATTTACTATTTCTAATATTATCTGCTATATATTTGGTATGTTCATATCTTATACAGTCTTTTTCTCCTGCAAGAACAATCGTTGGAATATTAATATTGTTTAAATCCTCTTTACTTAAATTTGGTTCATTTAACATCATCTTAAATAATTTATTTCTTGTAAACAAATATACTAGTTTTGTTAATAAATAATCTTTTTTCTTTATTCCATCTGGGGTTATATTTGCACCACTTACAATAAGTTTAGATAATAATTCTGGTTCTTTAATAGCAACAAGAATGCCAACAATACCACCATCGCTAAAACCATATAATATAGGTTTTACAATATTTAATTTCTTTATGAAGCCTATAATATCATCTCTCATTGTGGTATATGATATATCTACCAAATCTTCACTTTTTCCATGACATCTGCTATCAATAGCATATATTTTATAATGGTCTTTTAACTTTTCTATCAATTTATCAAATATTTGATGTGTTTCACTATTTCCATGTAATAGTATTATAGGTTGTCCTTTTCCATATATTTCATAATATAAATTAACATTGTTCACAAATATCTGCATTATAAACTCCTATCTGCTTATTATAATTAGCTTAAATATTCCCATTTACCTAAATAAGTATCATCATCAAATTTAATTGTTCTTATATTGCTATCATTATGTGGTTTACCATTTTTACCAGGTGAATTCAACCATTCTTGATGTCCTTTTAAAATTGTATCAGCCACAACTTGACTAGGTACTATGTAATATGTTGGATTATCTAATTGGTGTAAATGGACAAATATATAAAATACATTTTTGTCAACTATTTTTTCATTTTTACTTGATAGAATCCATTTGTTTGCACCATAGGAAGTAGTTTTTACTTGTAGTGCAAATTGCTTACCATCTCTGTTAATACATAATAAATCATAATCTTTTACATTAGACATAGGTACACCTACTGTAAATCCTCTTCTTTCTAATTCAGCTGCAACAAAATATTCTCCTGCATTGCCAATATTTATATTATTCATTATTATCACCTTTTCATATTTAATATATTATTAGAATCCATCTATCCAACTTTTTGGTTCAATTTACTGTTCATATATGATATAAAGTTATCTTTGTTTCTACCTATTGTAATATCATCAAGATAAAATCTTCCTGAGGATATAAGCCATAGGATTTTATCTATTTTGTATGGAGTTACACTATTATCATAAGCAGCACAGTCTTCAGCCATTTTTACTACTGCTTCAAATACATTTATTGGGTTAGCATCTGATAAATTTAGTTGTACAAAAATATCAATGATATGTACATCAGGTTTGGGATAATTTATATATCCTAACTCTTTTAGTAGATCACAAGCAAGAGCAAAACCAATTCCACTTATTTTTGAAGAAATTAATAATGGCAATGACATTCTTGTAACTGTATTATAATCATATAATTTCACAAACCTTCTAAAATCATCTACATCATTAAAATTATTGATAAATTTTGCTGCATCTACTACAGATTTGCTCCACTTATACCAACTATTCATTTTTGTATCTTTACTAGTTATATTAAATTCTTTTCTAAATAACTGGTATAAGTCATTTTCATCCATATTTGCAATAATCTTATAATCATAATCATTTAATAATTTTTTAAATTCATTATATCTTTCATCAAATTTTATAACATTGGGCATTCTTTGATAATTCTGTGCGGAATGAATAATCTGTATAAATACATCTTTTAAAGATGTAAATTCTGCTCTGTCACCTTTAAAATATTTCTCCAAATCTTTTTCAGTTAATTTGTCTGGCAAAATTTTTAGCAGATACTCGTATGCACATTTATATATTTCTACATTATTATTCATAACATTACCTCATCTAAATACTAGAACTATTATTATTTGTTATCTTCCACTAATCTTTGATACATCTTCATTAGTTCTGCTACACAATCACTTTCAGTCATCTTATGCCAATCAAAGCCATACGCTTCCATAACTGCTATATCATTTTGTTGATGTGCCTTTCTTAATTCTACTGGCATTGTTAATTCATCATATAAATCTGCAAGTGAACTATTAGGATATTTTGCTCTAGCATCTAATATTGCTTGTGCTGTTTGTTCAATTTTAGCTTTTTGTTTTTCATTAGGAGTTGGCCAAGGGAATGTATTATATACAACTCCATTAGAGTACCTATAATCACTTTTCATTCTTCCACATACTGTTCTCATCCAAGCCATATGAACATTTGAATTTAGTATTCCAAATAAGTAGGTTGTAGCATCAGGTATCATTAAAATAGAAGCACCACCTATTGTATCTTTATTTAATATTTCCATTGGCACATATCTTCTTGTTTGAGAAGATATTCTTGGTAAAGCCAATGAATTAACATTTCTATCTTCAGAATAATATCTTAATCTAGCTGGTCTAGTTGGAAATTCTGCATATCTTTTAGTGTCAGAACTGTCACTTTTTTCTCTAAAATCTTTAACTTGTGCTATTCTTTCCATAATATTTGGACATTTCTTCAATTCATCTGGTGTAGCATCCTTTAACCACAAACAGTATCTTGGTTTTCTATTAATAAAATCTCTTCCTGTCATATATGGTTTTATATATTTTTGAGCTTGTGGTTCTTTTTTTATAAATTCATCTTTTTCTTCTTCTGAAAATATATAGTAGTCTCCGTCCTTAAAATCACATCCCAAATACATTGCTGGTACATTGCATATTGGATTTCTAACATTTTCAATAAATACATTATCACCATCTATAAGATATGGATTTATATTGAAAGCATTAATTACTCTTCCATTTTCAAAAATCTTTTTTTGTATATTTAGATTATATTTACTAAATCCAACAATAATACAATGAACATGAGCTTTTATACTGGCTTCACTATCCCATCTAAATGTCTTATGAGCAAAATTTATTGTTATTCCTTCACTATATAGAGGCTTCCATAATGGAGCTACTTGTTCACCCTGACATATTGAATTAGTTGAAACAAAAGCACAATTAATATTTGTGTTTGTAATATAGTCAGCAGCTATTTTATACCAACAAGCAACATAATCCAAAACACCATAATCTTTTAGTTTTCCTAATATTAGCTTTGTATCTTCTTTTTGTGCCTTTGACATTAATTTTGTACCAACAAATGGGGGATTTCCCATTATATAGCTTAATTCTTCCTTAGGTATAACATCATTCCAGTCTATTCTTAATGAATTTCCTTCAATGATATTTGTGTATGATTTCAAAGGTAGAAAGTCTAAGTTTAAGTGTAAAATGCTTTCTGTTTCTTTCATCATTTGACTTTCTGCTATCCATAAAGCTGTTTTAGCAACAGTTACAGCAAAATCATTTATTTCTATACCATAAAATTGGCTAATAGAAACTTTGATAGGGTTAAATGTACTATCACCAAACTGTATTTGACCTCTATGTAATTTATCTAATGCTTTGTTTTCCATCTTTCTTAAAGAAAGGTAGGTTTCTGTTAAAAAGTTTCCACTTCCGACATGCAGGATCTAGGAATTTTAATTTAGATAATTTGTCTTGAAATTCTGCAACATTTTTCTTTACCACTGTTGATGTAGTTACATTTAATATCTTTTGTTCAAGTTCTTGTTCTAATTCATCTAAAAATAGTGGATCAATTACTTTGTGTATATTTTCTATTGATGTGTAGTGCATACCACCACTTCTTCTAGTTTCGGGATTTAATGTACTTTCAAATACAGCACCAAAAATGGTAGGAGATATATCTGACCAGTCAAAATCTTCACTTGCTTTTGTTAGCAATAATTCCTTAACCCTTTCATTTAACATTGGAATTTCTATATTTTCTTCTGCAAATAACCCACCATTAACATAAGGGAATTGTGCTAAATCTGGTTTCATATATGGATCTCTATCTTCTAATTTAGTATCCAATACCTTAAATAACTTAATTAGTGCTTCTCTTAAATCTTCTGCTTCATATCTTGATAAGTAGTCATGAAACATTTGATGTTTACCAAATAATCCTGCATCTTCTGCATATAAACAAAAAACTAATCTAACACAAAGCATATTTAAACTTTTTAATGTTTCTTTATTATCTGGATCTCTATAAAGTGGAAGTATCTCATCATAAATTTTCCCTACTAATTCACCAGCCTGTATTGAAATTTCCATTTCTTTTTTTAGGTTTGTGTTTTCTGAATCCACTATAAATTGTAATCTGTAATATTCCTTCTTCAAATCTTTTAATAATATTTCTTCAGGTTCACCATTTGGCTTTTCCATATCATATACTAAAAATGATTTAAAGTTACAGGTTATAACCCATTTTGGATGTCTTGACAAAGGTAATTCAGCTATATATTTTTTTGCTTGTTGAAATGGATTTAAAAGTGATCCATCAGATTGTCTAATACCTTTTCTTAAATCTTTATCAATAGATTTTTGCTCAATTAAAACTTTTGTTGATGGAATATATCCATCTATAAAACCTGTATTTTTATCTATATGAACTTGATCTTCAAATTCTATAAACTGTTCTGGCTTTTCAATTCCATATACTTGACTTAATAATTGTAGCCAAAAAGTTTGGGATTGCCCCTTTTCATAACCTTTGTCTTTCCAAAACTCAGAGAACTCTTTTGCTGCATTTATTTGTTCTTTCTCTGTCATAAAACATTCCCCCAATATCTATTACATTTAATTATTACCTAAAATTTTAGCTGTTATCATTTTACCATTTCTTCCAGTTTTTTGCAATCCACTATTAGTACCAATTTAAACTTTCAAAGAAAAATACCAAAAGGGGCTCTAATTTAAGCAAACTAGAGTTATAATATAAGTAGTAGATTAAACGAAGGTCCAAATTGGTGCTCATAAAAGATATAAAAAGGAGATGATTATAATGTTATATGGTGTAGCAAGAATTTCAACAGGTAAACAGAGTATTGAAAGACAAGTGAGAAATATACTAGAAAAGTATCCATCAGCTAAAATTATTAAAGAAACCTATACGGGTACAAAATTAGAAGGAAGAAAAGAATTTGAAAAGTTGCTAAAAATTATACAAAAAGATGACACAATTGTTTTTGATGAAGTAAGTAGGATGAGTAGGAATAAAGAGGAAGGTTGTAGTTTATATGAAAAGCTATTTAATGATGGTGTAAATCTAATATTCCTAAAAGAGCCACATATTAATACAGAAGTATATAAAAAATCTTTAGAAACTCAAATTAAAGTTAAACTTGATACAGGTAATAAAGCCACAGATGAACTAATGAATTCAATTATAGATGCTTTAAATAAATTTACAATTGATCTTGCTAAAGAGCAAATTAGAATTGCATTTGATAAAGCACAAGCAGAAGTAGATAGACTACATCAGAGAACAAGAGAGGGAATAATAACTGCTAAATTAAATGGAAAGAAAGTTGGTAGAGTTAAAGGTATTACTATTGAAACAAAAAAGAGTAAAGAAGCAAAAGAAATAATCCTCAAATATAATGAAGATTTTGATGGTACATTAGATAATGATGCCTGTATTAAATTAGCAGGTATATCCAGAAATAGTTTTTTCAAATATAAAAGAGAATTAAAAGAGGAACTAGGTATTTAATCTAATTCCTCTTTACTTATCATATAACCCTAGATTTATATATAAATCTTTTGCATCTTGTTGTCCTGCACTATTATAGAAATTTACTAATACTTGCAGATGTTCTCTAATATAATTATAAATTTTTTGTAATTCTTCTTCTATAAGTGATGTATTTCTTCCAATTACAATTCTTGGCTGTTCTTCCAGACTTAAATAAAAGTCATCTTCATAAATACTTGATCCGTGTACTCTTAACTTTGGTAAGAAGTCTTTAATTGGTTCATAAAAGCACCCATAACTTATAATTAAATCTGCTGAAAGTCCTGTATCTTCCTTTGATATTGTGTTACTATAACAACTCCAAGTGTCACCATCTTTATATTCTTTTAATTCTCTAAATGAACCTGCATCATCTAATAATATTTGTCCTGTTTCAAGTTTAGTCCAAGTTTCTTCTGTTACTGCTATTTCATTTTTTATAATCTTTTGAAGAAATACAACAGGGGAGTTTTCATCTAGTTTGCCATCAAATAACTCTATATCTTTTTCATAGTACCTAGATACAAATAAACCTTTCTTACAGTCATCTCCATTATAATTTGAAATTAGTCTATAAACATTATTAAAATACTTTTGCCCATCATTTCTACTAGGTTGATTTTTTACTATATACAACTTATCTTCTGTCCAATAATCTTGATATTCAAGACTATAATATTCATCTTCATTTCTTTTTTTTATTCTAACAATGTCACCAATTTTAAACTTTTGAGCAGCCTCTTTTTCAAAATCTTCTGGATACATTGTAAAACCTTTTAGATACGTTCTTTGTTTGTCTTTGTATCTTAAATACTTGTATAATAGTTTTCCATTAAAATTAAAATAATAAACAATGTGAGTAGGTTCATATTTTCCATATTCTTCTTTACTTAATATATTTAATTGTTTTACATCAAATTGTTTTGCATATTCTAGGTCTATTTCTGTAACTTTAAATTCATAATTTTTAAAGCCTTTATCATTACATCTTTTAGATAGAAAGTACTTACCATCTTCTACTGCTTTTGCTAAACTAGAATATACTTCTGTATAATATTCATTTTGTTCTATATTTTCATAGAAATAATCTAAATTTAATTGATATATCTTCATATTTTTTCCTCCATCTAAAAGCTTGTATTATAATTGTATCGCAGATTTCAACTTAAGTAAATGTGTAGAAATTCCTTTTTCTTCTTTCAAAATATGATTTAACATCAAAATTTGTATAACCACATAAATGTATAACTGTACTACATAAATGTTGATATGAGTTACAAAAATGTAATAGGGTTTACAAAAATGTAAACCCCCTGACAATAATGTAACAGTTAATGCAAAGTATATAATTTTATTATATTAAGATTATTTCTGCTTTGACATTTCATAATAATAATTAAAACTTTTATTTATATTATTATTTATATCAAATGTATTTTGAGGTAACTTTACTAAAATAGTCATATATTCATTTTGCTTTAATTTATTATTTGATTTCATATGAATTTTCCCATTTTCTATAGAGCACAGTCCACCTTCATCACCATATCCCCATATAGATATTGAATTATCAAATGCCTGACTAGCCTTTATTTTTATATCCACTTCATCAATTTCATTTGAAAATTTAGAAGGAATTAATTGCCAATATATCATTTGTGCATCTTCAAGTTTTGTGACAAAATTAGATATATCATATTTTATAGTATAAGTATTATATCCATAAGTTGATATTCCCCAACATAGTTCTATCCCATTATCTACTTTATTTATTCCACATCTATGACTTTTTTCTTCAAAAGTCCAGTTTGTATTCCAAGATTTCATACTATTATAATTAGTTAAATCATCATTAACAGAAAGATTACTTACTTCTGATTTTTCTAAGTTATAATAAGGGTGATAACATTCTGTTCCAGAATTAAGAAAGCAATTCCATATTTCAGTTACACTGGCATTCCCCTTACTATCAATATAAATGTCCATTGATATACTTGAAAATTTATTTGCATTTTTTTCTATATTAGTATTATCAGTTGTTACATCCTCTGCATTAGCATCCTCACTGAAATATGGTTTGAATCCATTTTTTAAATCACCATTCAAATAAATAGATCCACTTACTTTTTCTTTTTCCATTATATTTTTTGCATATGTAATTTTAGTTTTTATATCTGTAGCATCACCAAGATATATATACTTTTTTTGACTTTCTGAAAACAAAATATATTCATTGTTTTTTAATATGATTTTAGTTATTGCATTATATATATTTTGTTCTTTTGCAGTTTGTATAATAGAATTAATTGCATCTAATTTCTTTATGTCATCATCATCTAATATTTCTATATTTTCACTATTACTAAAATTAGTTGTAAAGCCATCTATAATAGGAAGAACAGTATTTGTATCAACTACATCAAATATTATATATCCTTGACTATTTATATAGTAATATATATCACCAAATTCCACTAAATATGCAGGTTGTAAATCAATTTTTGATGATACCTCATCCTTATTTAGTATTGTTAAATTATCAGTTTGGGTTTCAACTATATTTGTATTATTGTTTATTGATAAATTATTTTGATGATTTATATAAATAATAAGTATAATTCCTAAAATAACAACTAAAACTATTAAAAATACAATAAAAGTACTTAATTTTATTTTAAGTGGTTCTTTATTATATCCTTTGTATTCCACAACTTATACCTCCACATTGTAAATTATTTTATTCCCCAAATCTTTTCTGCTTCCCATTCCATCTGGTCATCTTCATTTGAATGTTGCTTTCCATTTGTGTAAGATGAATAATATAGTTTGGTATGTCTTGTAACTGCTGTATTATCTGAATTTAGTGATACTAGTTGATAATAATATGCTGTATATGCACTACTTTTAGCAACTGTTGAATATTGTATTTTATATATTTTTAATCCATCTGATGTTGTAGTGTATAGATTATGGCTGTAATATTTTAAAGAACCTTCATTTATATCTCTTACATTTTCTGCATGAAGTTTAATAGCTTTTTCAATAGTTTCCTCTTCAAGTTGTTTAGCTTTTGTTTTTTCAATAGTTTCTCCTTCAAGCTGTTCAGCTTTTGCTTTTTCAAGAGCTTCCTCTTCAAGCTGTTTAGCTTTTTCAGTTGCTTCTTTTGCAGCTTCAGCATTAACAACTTTATTAGTTGGATTTATATTTTGTGTTTGAGATGATTTTTCCATTGATTTCTTTGCAGCATCTTCCATTGAATTATGTGTAAATATTTTTATTAATCCAATAAAGCCTAATAATACAATTAGTACAATTATTAAGCAAGTACTAAACTTAATTTTGATAGGATTTCCTTTTTTATTGTTAATATCTGAACTAGTGCTACTATTTTGTGTTGAATAATTTTTGCTTTGGATATTTGTTCCTTTTTTATTATTATTTGGATTATCACTATCTAATATTTTTTGTTTCTCAATTTTAAACTCATCTTCTGTTAAAGCACCACTTTCTTTTAATTTTTGTAATTTCTCTAAATCATCTATTTTTCCCATTTTATACTCCTTATTTTAATAACTTTTGTTTTTCTGCATTAAATTCTTCTTCAGTCAATGCACCACTTTGTTTAAGTTTTTGTAGTCTTTCAAGGTCATCATATTTATTAGTTGATGTATTTTCTTCTGTATTTGTGAAATTCTGATGTTCTTTATTTTGATTTGGTAAAACACCTATAACAAATAAGCCTATAAAACCTAAAAGAAATCCCCAAACATATCCACTTGCAATATTTTTCTTTAAACCAATATATCTACATATATATGCTAATACAATACAATAAACTATATAAAATATAATTATTAAAGCCATAGTAATATCTTTTTCTATCATAAGAACACAAGCTAATACTATGCTTGCAGTAGATACTGTTAAATTAGTATTAGTAAAAAGTGCATTTTCATTTTTTTTATTGGTCATTAATTTACACCTCCTCTTTTGTAGAATAATGCCATCATTGACATTATTTGTAAATATATATTCTACTGGGAGTATATCACTTATTATTAAAAAAGTAAATAGTTAAGACAGGTAAGTTAAGAGAATTATTTTTTTAGTCAATATTTTATAAACTATACTCAACAGATAATAAAATAGGGGGGATTATTATGTTGAAACTAAATGCTGTAAAACTATTGAATGACAAGGGAATTACAAAATATAAATTATTTAATGAATTAAATACAATCAGATCAAAAAAGGGTGAAAAACTTATGAATTATACAAATTTTTTAAATATAATAAATCAAAAAAATAAATCTGTTTTATATCAAGATTTAGATGAACTATGTGATGCTCTTAATTGTGAAATAAATGAATTACTTATAAGAGAATAAAAAGAGCAGTTATTAATTCTGCTCTCATTATAATATTATTTTAATAATTTATTTAACAAATCAATAACTTCTTCTTGCTTAATGGGTTTTTGTAAATATCCATCAAACCCTAATTCTAAAAACTTGTCTTTTGCTTCATCTATGGTGTGTATAATTACTGGTATATCAAAGTTATCCAATTCTTTTAATTTCTTTAATAAATCTGGGCCTGTACCATCATTATAAATATTATTGGTGAAAATAACATCATATTGTTCACCATTTTTAATTCTTTCAAATACTTCATTACTAGATTTTGCATTTACCATTTCAATACCAAGGCTATCTAATACCATCTCTGTGTTAAAGAAAGATGCGTGAGAATAATCACCAACTAATGCTTTTTTACCTTTAAATGTATCAATTTTTTTGATTTTTCCATTTGGTATACTGTATGTAGTTTCATCTTCTTTTTTATAATCTTCTATACTGTATTCATCAATTAACTCATTTAATCTATTTAAACTTCCTGCTTTTATTAGCAATGCTTCTAATATTTCTTTTTCATCATAATTATTTACTATTTCATTTACTTTTATTTTTCTATCTTCCATTTTGAGTACCCCTTTTACTATAATTAGTTTTTTAAATAATACTAAAATATTACAAACAGTGCCTGTGATGTCAATTGTACACTAGATTTGTAATAAAATCAATATACATAGTTTTGAATATTTTGAGGAAGATGTTATTATGAAAAATAGTGTAAGATATGATAACAAGCTAAATATTATTGGCTCTGTTATCAGAAAGTATAGAGAAAAAAGTCATCTATCACAAGCTGAAGTTTCTTCTAAACTTCTATTACTGGGAATTGATATTCCAAAGAATTCAATACAAAGATTAGAATGTGGTGATAGAATTATTAAAGATTACGAATTAGCTGGTATATCAAAAGTTTTAGGGATTTCACCTAATTTGTTGTTAGAAAAATTTATGAAAGAATTAGTCTAAATTGTTGTATTAGATTAATTCTTTATTTATTCTTTATGTGCATATGCTTCTGATAACAATTTAACAGCAAATGAAAAACCATCTGCAAAAGCTTCCTCTACTTCCATAATATTTGTTGCTTCATAGTCATTACATATCATATCTAACTTCTTTTTATTTCTTTTATTTATAGATTTTTTTAATGATTTAGTATTATCATCAATTCTTTCATATAGCAGATGACATCTATGTGATGGTTCACTTCCTTCTACAAAATTACCATATAAGCTTTTTATTAATCCTTTTTGCATAAACTACTCCTTAATTATTTCAAATTCATCTATTCCTGTGATTAAAGATAATGAACTATTATTTTCCCAATTTACCAATATATTTCCTACACTATCTACGCCTTTTATAATACCAATAGTTCCTACAGGTGGTGCATATAAATCATACATTTTAATAAGTTTTACTTTAGATCCTGGTTTGTATTTATTTTCTATTTCTTTTACTTCTTCTGCTGATAATCTTCTTTTTGTAATTTGTTTGTCTAAAATATCAAATATATCTGAAAACTCATCTAGTGTAATTATTTTTGTTGTTGCTTCTGGATAAAATTTTAAGCAATATTTATCTTCTAATTCTGTAACTTCTATTGTTTTGTAAACATCTTTTTCATTATTTATAATATACATATATTCAAGTACAACCATATCTTGATTTATAATCAATTGTATTTTGTCTAAATAGTTATTTATTACTAGCTTTATTAGTTCAACATTATTTTTCATCTAAAAATTCCTTCCTTTACATACTTAATCTATTGTTGCAAGTATTTCACCATTAACTGTTATTTTTATAGTATTATATACAATTTCAAAATCATCAACATGGTCTAAATCTATAACAACATCATTTTTACCTGAAATTATAAATCTTTCATTAGTTACATATATTTTAGCATTATCCATCGACAAAAACATTTCTATAGCACCATCAAGATTAATACTTAATTCTTTTTCTTGATAATCTTCTACAGCATTTTTTAATTCTTCTATTTTTGGATTGGTCATTTTTTCACTTCCTTTACTTTGAGATATATAATTTATTATTTCAACTGCTAAAACTTCTCAAAACTAAATATCTTTAAAATTTGGTCTAAAAGTGAGAGGAACTAGGTGCATTTTTGGAGATTTACTTTTAGCATAATTGTCATCAATATTTAACATTCTCTAACTAGTCCACCATTTACAGATTTTATTTTTATTAGTCCACTCTCTGGAAAAGGTGTTACACTATAAGATAGAACTAGATTATCTTTTAAATATTCTTTATATAAATCCCAATCCTCTTGATTTTCTGGAATATACAAAAGGTCATATACTACACCAAAATCTACTGTGTTAGTTTTAATAATATGATAAACTAATGTACCTAGATGTTCTTGCTCAAAATCATTTACAAGTTGCTGTTCTTCATCTGATAACCAGTACAATATCCCATTTCTTGTTTCTGATTTATTTAGTTTATCTTCATCTTTAAATTCTCTTATTACATTAGGAAACATTTTTAAATATTTCATTATTCTTAATGCTTCTTCTTTCATTTCTAAAACACCTCATACAATTTATATATTTCAGCAGAAAGAACACAAATACTACTAATAATATCTGTGTTCTTTTATTCTTTGGTATAAATGAAACAATAATTGATTTCCATTCTAAATAGGGGTGAAAAATATCTTAATAAAATCTCTGTAATTAGCTTAAGCTGAGTGTTTCACTAACTTCTATTATATCGGGATCTATGACTATAGTCAAATTTTTATACATAAAACTTCAGTTTTGTAAAGTAAATTTGCATAATAAAAACACTCAAAGTGAGTGTTTATCTATGTTATAGGCATTTTTACTGTATTTTATTTTTGGCTAGAGCCCGGCCTGACTTCCTACTACCAGTAGGGTACTTTATGGTAATAATATCTTACAAATCTTGAATTTTATATAATTTATAATTAATCTCAAATCCACTAAAATAAAGCATTGTAAAGCTACGGTGTTTTGATAACGCCCCTGTACTAAACGCTACTTCTTATTTGATTTTTTTCTATATTTAGGTGGTTCATAATCTGCATTATTCCATGACTTATTATATATAATCCTCTGTATTTGTGATTTGCTTACATTTTTATGTAATGCCCATAATTCAACAAATTGTTTAACAGATATATCTGGTGATTTATTTATAAACGCTTTTCTAATATCTCTTATATCATATAAATTTAATTTATAATCATATCCAGGCATATATGGTTCATATTCTGAATCTCTCCATCGTTGATTATTTAGTATCCTTCTGATTTCAACATCTGTTACACCTGATCTTTCTGCTTCTCTTACACTAAAACTGTGTTTACTTTCTTTTCCTATGCTTTTCTTGTATTTGCTTCTAATCATGCTAACAGATGTCCAACTTAAAACTACCATATTATTTCACCCCTTTTATATTTTGGTCCTAATAATATTTTACTTAATACTATTTAGAAAATAAAAAGAGGAAAAACAAGAGTTGTGGCGAATATATATATTTAAAGGACAATGAAATTAAACTAATAAAAGGAAGAGTTTATACCAAATTATATCAGGTCTATTAATGATTTTAAGTTGTTAATTCAATTTTGGTGTGCTAATTAGTTATAGAATTTTTGGAAAGTATATGGAAATAGGTGAGATAAGCACTATTGTATATAATGTTTATCTAATTTATTTTGAAAGATTTTCCCCAATTATGTGTGAAAATTTCCCCAGTTTTTGAAATTTTCCCCAATTTTGTAAACCAATATAAACTTCTATAAACTAATATAAACTTTTAGATTAATTGAGCAAGTTATTGCTAATAGTGAATATGATGGTTTTTACTTAGGGCTAAAAGAGTTCTGTAGAATTCACTAAAATTTATAAACTGTTGCACTCTTAATCTGATGGTCCGGGGTTCGATTCCCCGGTTGCCCACCAAAATAGATAAATAACCACATTCAGTTGAGAATTAAAATATAATACTGATGTGGTTATTTTTGAATTAAGTTATTAACATAATTGTATCACATAATATCATAAAATCCTGTCGAAATCTGTCTTAATTCTCAAATTTTCATAGACATTTTTCGACATCTTATTTTGTATTGTTTCAATAAAAAATAAGATAATTATCGGTTTTCCGGGCGATTAAAATCGCCCCTACACATTCTTTATATATTATCATTCTTACAGAACAATAATCGCTATTCCTAATTAAAATTTATAAAACTTATTTACTTTTTTCTAAAATTTGCTATAATAAACTTATAAACAATAAA
>CAMZHI010000014.1 GCA_947306755.1 uncultured Clostridia bacterium
TGATATTTATATTGTAGTAGAGAAGCAACGGCGGCATTGTATATCTTTTTTCGTGTTTTAGTCGAGAAAACCAGGAATAAGATTTTGTACGCATATAAAATGCTACAAAATCTAAATTCTGCCATAACTCTCCTCTACGTCAAGTCTATCATCTTACGATGATGACTTTCCTAGAGTATAGAAAAAAGTATATACAATGAAAGCAAAGTTGCGGGCTTAATAATGCTGTGAATTAAATAAATTTAACAAGATTGAGGGAAAATCTATGAGTGGATATAGACAGTTATGGGTTGAAGGAGCTCTGCTAAATAAGCAAGAGCTTTATAGTTATTTAGAGAAAACATCAGCAAGTCATGTTATTGCATCAAAAAGTGATAGAAATACTTATCCTATTCCAAGAATGATGGAAAATTATATAGTAATAAAAGAAGTATATAATTTATTAAATGAACATGTGAAAAATAAAGTTCAAATTCATCCTGCTGGTGAGTGGTTATTGGATAATTTTTATGCAATTGAAGAAGTTGTAAAATCTATAGAAAAAGAAATGACAATAAAAAAATACAAAAAATTTGTAGGAATTTCAAAAGGAAAATATCGAGGGTTCGCTAGAATATATGTACTTGCTTCACAAATAGTAAATTATACAGAAAATAAAATAAATGCAGAAGTATTAGAAGAAAGCTTAATAGCATATCAAACAAAGAAAAATCTCAGTATGGATGAAATATGGAATATAGGGATATTTATGAAAATTGCAATTATTGAAAATATAAGGCAAATAGCAGAAAATATTTATATATCACAATATGAAAAAATGAAAGTTGAGTCAATAATAGAAAGATTAGTAGAAAAAAAGCCTAGAAGTGAAAGAAAATATAATCTGTATAAAGGACCTAAAAATATTAAGATAAAGATGTTTGATATAAAATATCCTTTTGTTGAATATTTATCTTATAAATTAAAAAAGTATGGAAAAAAAACAGAAAAATATTTAAGAATATTAGAGGAGGAAGTCGAAAAAACAGGGACAACCGTATCAGAAATTACAAAAAGAGAACATTTTGATATAGCAGTTAATAAAATATTAATTGGTAATGCAATTACTACAATGAAAAAACTTCAAAGAATTAATTTTTTAGAAATATTTGAAAAAATTAATAAAGTTGAGGAAATATTAAAAGCAGATCCAGCAAAAGTATATGAACAAATGGATTATAATACAAAAGAGAGCTATAGAAATACGATTAAAGAGATTTCTAAAAAAACTAAAATATCTGAAATGTATATTGCAAAAAAACTATTAGAACTGGCAAATAATGAATATGACAAAAATGGAAAAAGTAAAAAAGCACATATTGGTTACTATCTTCAAAGACAAAATCAAAATATATTGTTTGAGAAATTACAGTATAAAGAACAAAAAGTAATATTAAATGAAAATAAAAAAGTAAAATTATATATTAGTTTTATAATAATACTAACTACATTGATATCTGGAATTGTTGCTATGTATTATCCACAACAAAATAATAATATGTGGATAAGAATAATTACATTTTTGATTATGTTATTACCAGTTTCAGAATTTGTAATACAGCTTTTACAATATATTTTAGGTAAAATTGTTAAACCAAATTTAATACCTAAGCTAGATCTTGATAACCGGAATACCAGAAGATGAAGCCACTTTTGTTATAATTCCAACAATTGTAGATTCGAAAGAAAAAGTAAAAGAAATGTTTAGAAATTTAGAAAAAGATTATTTAGCAAATAAATCTCAAAATCTATATTTTTGTCTGCTTGGAGATTGCAAACAATCAGATAAGGAGATCGAAGAATATGATGTTGATGTATTAAGATGTGGTATAGAAGAAACTGAAAGGCTAAATAAAAAATATCCAAGTTTTAATTTTCCAATATTTCATTTTATTTATAGAAAACGAAAGTGGAATGAAGTTGAACAAGCATATCTAGGTTGGGAAAGAAAAAGAGGTGCAATTACTGACTTTACAGAGTTTCTGCTTGGTAATTTAAGAGAACATGAAATTCAAGAAAAATTTAATTTAAATACAATTTATGAGATTAAAAAGGAAATTCCTAAAATAAAAAATATAATTACATTAGATGCTGATACAGATTTGAGCTTAAATTCAGCTTTTAAATTAGTAGGTACTATGGCACATATTTTAAATAAACCAGAAATTGAAAATGATAGAGTCGTTTCAGGATATGGATTAATTCAACCAAGAGTAGGTGTAAATCTAGATATTACTTATAAAAATTTATTTACAAAAATATTTGCAGGATTAGGAGGAATTGACTCATATGTAAATGCAATTTCTGATATTTATCAAGACAATTTTGGAGAAGGTATTTTTACAGGAAAAGGAATTTTTAATCTAAAATTATATTCAAAAATATTAAAAAATGAGATTCCAGAAAATACTGTTTTAAGCCATGATTTACTCGAAGGAAATTATTTAAGATGTGGTTTGGCATCAGATATATTAATAATGGATGGATATCCAACAAAATTTTCAAGCTTTATCACCAGACTTTCAAGATGGATTAGAGGTGATTGGCAAATAATTAAATGGCTTAAAAATAAAAAGTTAAATGTGCTTTCAAAATATAAAATTTTTGATAATTTAAGAAGAAGTTTACTTGAAATATCTGAAATATTAGCAATTGTTTATTTTTCTTTAATGAATAAATTTTTTAATAATTCAGAAATACTGCCATTAACAAGCATATTTATATTAGTGGTATTTCCATATTTTTTAGAAATACTAAATAATATTATTTTTAAAAGAGAAGGGGAACAAACACAAAAAGCTTTTACTCCAAAATTAGAAGGATATTTAGGAGCAATTTGTAGAGGAATAATTACAATAATTGTTCTTCCTTTTAAAGCATGGATAAGTTTAAAATCAATAGTAAAAACATTATATAGAATGACAATTTCAAAAAAGCATTTATTAGAATGGATGACTTCTGAAGAAGCGGAAAAGAGTTTAACAGATAGTATTCTGAACTATTATAAAATGATGTCATTTAATATAATTTTTGCTGTTACTATAATTCTTATTTGTAAAAGTCTTTTTAGTATAATACTTGCATGTTTTTGGATAGTAGCACCAATAATCATGTATTATATAAGTAAAGAAATAAAAGAAACAAAGCCAAAAGACAAACTAAATAAAGAAGAAATTGTATATATTACAGATGTAGCAAAAAGAACATTTAATTATTTCTATGATAATCTAAATGAAAACAATAATTATCTTATTCCAGATAATTACCAAGAAGATAGAAAGAGATTATATGTGGAAAGAACCTCATCTACCAATATAGGACTTTCTTTAATGGCAGTTATTGCTGGTTATGATTTAAATTTTATTTGCTTAGAAGAGGCAAATAATATATTAAATAGTAT
The DNA here is from genome assembly GCA_947306755.1 of uncultured Clostridia bacterium. Lineage (GTDB taxonomy): Bacteria > Bacillota > Clostridia > TANB77 > CAG-508 > CAG-269. Next base: position 3,440 of record CAMZHI010000014.1, read on the forward strand.
TATTGACACAATTTGCAAATTAAAAAAATGGAATGGTCATTTATATAATTGGTATAATACAAAAACTCTACAGCCACTTATTCCTGAATATATTTCAACTGTTGATAGTGGAAATTTTGTTGGTTATTTATATGTTTTAAAAAGCTTTTTAGAAGAACAAAGTAATAATGAATTACAAGAATTAATTATGAGAGTCAATAATTTAATTGAGGGTACTGATTTTTCTAAACTATATAGTAATGAACATAGATTATTTTCTATTGGATTTAATATTCAAGAACGGAGAACTTACAGATTCATATTATGATTTATTAGCATCAGAAGCAAGGCAAGCAAGTTTAATTGCAATAATAAAAAGAGATATAGATTCAAAACATTGGAATGCTTTAAATAGAACACTTACAGTACTAAATAATAAAAAAGGGTTGATTTCATGGTCTGGAACAGCATTTGAATATTTAATGCCAAATATAAATATTCCAAGATATAAAGGAAGTTTAATAGATGAATCTTGCAAGTTTGCAGAGATGTGTCAAATAAAGTATGCAAAAAGATTAGGTACACCTTGGGGAATTTCTGAGTCAGCTTTTAATGTGAAAGATTTACACTCAAATTATCAATATAAAGCATTTGGAATACCTTGGCTTGGCTTAAAACGAGGATTAGCAGATGAAATAGTTATTTCAAGTTATGCAAGTATTCTTGCTATTTCAGATTTACCAAAAGAAGTAATAAAAAACTTAAAAGAACTTGAAAATCTAGGAATGTATAATAAATATGGCTTTTATGAAAGTATAGATTTTTCTTATCAAAGATTAAAAAAAGATGATAACTCTAATATTGTAAAAACTTATATGGCACATCATGAAGCATTGATTTTGCTTTCAATAAATAATCTTTTAAATGATAATATTTTTCAAAAAAGATTTATACAAAACCCAGAAGTAGAAGCGGTAAGTATTTTGTTACAAGAAAGAATGCCAGAAAAATATATTGTGACAAAAGAAGAAAAAGAAAATCCTGAAAAGGTTAAATATCAAGATTATGAAAATTATTCTGTTATGTTATTAAAAAACGAGAATAATAATATAATCAGATCAAATGTAATATCAAATTCAGTATATACGATAGCTATAAACGAATTAGGACAAGGCTTTAGCAAATATAAAGACATCTGTGTTAATAGATTTAAAGAAACAGATGATTATATGCAAGGAATATTTTTTTATTTAAAAAATATAAAATCCGGTAAGATATTAGAAGTTGCGCAAAAAAATGAACAAGTATTATTTATGCCAGATCAAGTATGTTTTGAAGGAAAACTAGATTTTATAAAGACAAAATTAAAAATAACATTAGATCCAGAAGAACCTGTAGAAATTAGATGTTTAGAAGTAGAAAATCAAGGAAATAGAGAAGAGGAATTAGAGGTAACAACAATTTTTGAACCAATATTATCAACAAAAGCACAAGATATTGCTCATCCTGCTTTTAATAATTTATTTTTAATTTTTAATTATGAAAATAATATTTTAGAAATAAAGCGCAAAAAAAGAGGAAAAAATGAAAAAGAGATATATTTAGAGTCTGTATATACAACAGATGCAGAAACAATAGTTGATAATGAATTTGAGATAGAGAAGGAAAGACTAAAACAAAGAGGAGATTTAAGTGTACCTATTGCAGTAGAAAAATCACTTCCTTTTTCTAATAAACTGGGGCTTCAGCAAGAGCCAGAAGTAGCCTTAAGGAAAACTATTAAAATTCCTGCAGGAAAAAAAGTAAGTATAACACAAATTATTTCTGTAAATGAAGATAAAAGACAAGCAATTGAAAATATAAGTAAATATGAAAATTTAGAAAATATCAAAAAAGCTTTTGAAATATCAAAAGCAAATATAGAAGCAGAATGTAGATATTTAGAAGTAAAAAGTAAAGAAATAGAGCTATATCAAAAAGTTCTAGGGTATATGTTATTTGATAATCCAATAAGATCAAGACAAATTAAAAAGATAAATATTTCAAATTATTCACAAAGTGAATTATGGAAATATGGGATTTCTGGTGACTTAAAAATTGTTCTAGTTAAAATAAGAGATATAAATGATACAGATGTAATAGAACAAGTTCTAAAAATGTATGACTTCTTTAGAAGCAAAAACATTAAAATAGATTTAGTATTTTTAGATGAAGAATATCATAGTTATGAAAATTATGTATTAGAAGAAATAAATTCTAAAATTGAAGATAAGCATTTATCATATATGATAAACCAAAATGCAGGGATATTTATTTTATCAAAAAATGAAATGCCAAAAAAAGATATAGACTTATTAAACTTTATTTCATGCTTTACAATTGATACTCATAAAGGGGATTTGAGCCATATAATAAATGACTTAGAAGAAGAGTATTTGGCAAGTATCCAAAATATTCCAGATGAATATATTGATGAAAATGTTGAGGAAGAAAATTATAAATCAGAATACAATATTTTGAAAAGTACAGATAATAAGTATTTTAATGAATATGGAGCTTTTTCACCAGATGGAAAAGAATATTTAATAAAAGTAAATAAGAATAATAGGTTGCCAACAGTATGGAGCCATATTATCGCAAATGAGAAGTTTGGTAGTTTAATTACAGAAAATATGGGAGGATATACATGGTATAAAAATAGTAGATTAAATAGAATAAGTAGTTGGCAAAACTATGCATTTATAGATATTCCATCAGAAATAATATATTTAGAAGATTTAAAAACTAATAAAAAATGGTCATTAGGATTAAACACTATGCCAGATGAAAATGATTATAATATAATTTATGGTTTTGGATATGCAAAATATATTCATGAATCCCAAGGAATTTTACAAGAACTTGAAACCTTTGTGCCAAAAGATGATTCAATAAAAATAAATATTTTAAAATTAACTAATAATACAATTGAAAGAAAAAAATTGAAGATAGTTTATTATATTAAACCAGTTCTTGGAGAAGATGAAATAAGTTCAAATGGTTATATTAAGATAAGTTATGATGATAATTCAAATATTGTTTTAGCTGAAAACCTATATGAACCAAATTTTAAAAGTAAGATATATGTAACAAGCTCAGAAAAGATTAAAAGTTTTACAGGAGACAAGAAATTTTTTTTAGGAAAAGGAGGATTATCAAATCCAGATGGACTAAGAAAAGTAAGGCTTAATAATAGTTCGGGTTTTGGCAAACAAAATTGTATTGCAATCCATATAGAAGTAGAATTAGAGAGTATGAGCTCTAAAGAAATTCTATTAAATTTGGGAGCAAGTGAGTCATTAATTGATGCAAAAAATATTGCATATAAATATAGTAAAATATCAAATTGTAGGCAAGAAAACGAAAATATTAGAAAAATGTGGAAGGAAAAGCTTGAGAGATTACAAGTTTATACACCTATTGAATCTATAAATATTATTCTTAATGGATGGGTATTATATCAAACAATTACAAGTAGATTATTTGGAAGGACGGGATTTTATCAATCTGGTGGGGCTTATGGCTTTAGAGATCAGCTCCAAGATACGTTGTGTTTAAAATATATAAATCCGCAAATGATGAAAAATCAAATAATAAAACATTCAAAACATCAATTTATTGAGGGAGATGTTGAGCATTGGTGGCATGAAGAAACTTCTCGTGGAATAAGAACAAGATTTTCAGATGATTTGTTGTGGATGGTTTATGTTTTAGAAGAATATATTGATTGTACAGGTGATATTTCAATTTTAGAAGAAGAAACTTCATATTTGCAAGGAAATGTACTGCAAGACAATGAAGAAGAAAGATATGATATATATCCAGAATCTAATGTAAAAGAAACAATGTATTATCATTCAATAAGAGCTATTGAAAAGGCTTTAAATTTTGGAGAAAATGGTCTTCCTAAAATTGGTACAGGTGACTGGAATGACGGCTTTTCAGAAGTTGGTAATAAAGGAAAAGGAGAAAGTGTATGGCTGGGATTTTTCCTTTATCATGTTATTCAAAGATTTTTGCCTTATGTTAGGCAAAAAGGAGAAATAGATAGATATGAAAGATACTCTAAAATTTTGACAAGTTTACAAATTGTCTTAAATAATAATGGTTGGGATGGAAGATGGTTTAGAAGAGCATATATGGATGATGGAAAAATTTTAGGAAGTATAGAAAATGAAGAATGTAGAATAGATTCAATTGCACAAAGTTGGGCAATAATTTCAGGGGCAGGAAATCAAGATAAACAAATAATTGCAATGGAAAGTTTAGAAAATCATTTAGTAGACAGAGAAAATGGAATAATCAAATTACTAGACCCACCTTTTAATGAAGGAGATTTAAATCCAGGATATATAAAAGCATATTTACCAGGAGTTCGAGAAAACGGAGGTCAATACACACATGAGCGTTGTTGTTATCACCACTTTATTGCAAATATGCTTGAAATCAAGCCAAAATAAGAAAATGTACACAACAACAATACACCTATAAAATATTGATACTCTTACATATATATTACGAAAAAGTTTCGTAAACGGAAAAAATTCGTAATGAAATTGTACAACAGATTACTCAAAATTTGCACAACAAAATAGTCAAAAAACGCACAACACATGTTGAAATTAAACAAAAAAGCACCGTAATATTTGACAAATGGCGAAAAAAATGCTAAAATATTACTAAAATATGAATAAAACATAAAAATAATCATAAAATAGTAACAAAGAGGTGAGAAAAATGAATTGTTATAATATGGTGCTAGAATATATAAATAAGAATGAAAAAGGAATACCAATTTTTATTGAAGAAATAAAAGAATACATTATTCAATTCTATAATGAAAAAGATAAAGAAAAAGTATTCAATAATATCAAAGCAATTTTAAATAGAATGAATAAAGAAGGTATTATAGAAACAGCATATAAAGGAATTTATTATATTCCGAATGAAAACATATTTGGTAAGATGTTATTAGGAAACAGGCAAATCATTCAATATAAATATATAATGGACAAAGATGGAAATGTAAAAGGATATGTTACTGGAGCAAAGCTTTTTAATGAAGCTCATTTAACTACACAAGTTCCAAACATTATAGATATTGCAACAAATGAATGTAAGAATTTTAATAAATATAAAAATAAGAATTTAAATGTTATAATAAGAAAACCTAAAATAGAGATAAACAATGAGAATTATAAATATTTACAATTGTTTGACTTAATAGAGAATAAAGACAATATAGGAATTGAAGTAGATAATCCAGATGAAATAATTTATAATTTCATTGAAGAAAACGATTTAGATTTTGAAAAGATAATTAAATATGCTATGGATACAAAAAGTAGAACTGTAATAAACAAAATACTTGTCCTAGCAAGATAGGAGATGAAAATGAATTTACATTTAAACAAAGAATTATTTAGAGAATTTATTGATAACTTAAATACAAGAACTGGAATAGACTCTGATATTATTGAAAAAGATTATTATGTATGTACAATATTGAAAGAATTATCAAAAAATCAAGATGAATTACAAGCATATTTTAAGGGTGGAACAGCAGTTTATAAAATATTAGACACAATGAATCGCTTTTCAGAAGATATAGATTTAACAGTAAAAGTTCTTACTGAACAATCAAATACTAAAAATAAAAATAGACTAAAGGGGTCAGCTCTAGGTTATAAAATTGAAGGACTAAAATTATCAAAAGAAGAGTGTATTGATAATAAAGGAAGTGTTACTGGAATATACAGATACAATTCTATTTATGATACTAGCAAAGATCCACTACATAGAGCAGGAATTATACAAGTAGAAGCAACATCTTTTACTGTTAGTGAGCCATACAAAAGATATAATATTGAGCCACTTATATATAAACTAGCCAATGAAAATGAAAGAAAGATATTAAAAGAACAATTTGGAATATCAAATTTTGATATAAACATTATTAAGTTAGAAAGAATGTTTATAGATAAGGTTTTTGCAGCAGAGTTCTATTATATTAGAAATATGTATAAAGATACATCAAAGCATTTGTATGATATTACAATACTAGCACAAACAAAGGAAATCAAAGAATTGTTACAAAATAAAGAAGAGTTAAAACAGTTAATTTCATATAAAAGACAAGAAGAAAGCATTAGAAAAGTTGGAATTGATGCAAATATTAAAATTAAAGATTTTACATATTTGAAACAAGACTTTAATGAAGATTTACTAAAGGAATATGAAAATATGCAAAGCAAATATGTATTAAATGACAAATATAAAATAGAAATCAGTGAAGTAAAGAATACTTTAAACGAAATAATAAATAATAAAAATATAGTATAGACGAAATAAAAGAAGGAGATGTATATGAATTATAATTTTTGGGGATTAGATATAACAATGTGTTTTGGAAAAGATTGTCCAATAAAAAATGATTGTATAAGATATGTGGCAAAACCAGAAAAGTATCAAAGCTATTTTGAGGAAAGTCCATATAATGATGGAAAATGTACTTGTTATAAAGACTATAGAGAATATGATGAAAAATATATAAAAGAAATTTTTTAAAATGTAGATAGAAAAGGAGCAAATAATATGGAAATAAATGAAATAGTGGAACAATTAAAATACTATACAGAAGATTTACCAAAAGAGGCATTAAAAGAAGCAATTAAACATAAAGAAGAAATAACGCCAAAATTACTAGAAATGTTAGAATATACAAAGAATAATCTGGAAAAAATTTATTATGAAGAAGACGAGTTTTTTGGCTATATTTATGCTATATTTTTACTTGCAGAATTTAAAGAAACAGGAGCTTTTCAATATTTAATAGATTTAATAAATAGAGATGAAGATGAAAATGAAGATATAGTTGATTATATTATAGGAGATGACTATCCTGAATATTTACCAAGACTTTTAGCAAGTACATACAATGGAGATGATAAAGCATTATTTGATATAATCGAAAATAAGGATTTAAATGAATTTGTAAGAAGCAGTGTACTTCAAACTTTTGCAATTTTATATCTTAATGGTATAAAAGATAGAAATTTTATAGTAAGTTATTTTAAGAAATTACTAGAAGCTAAAAAAGAGGAAGATAACTCATATTTGTATGAAGAGATTTTTGTAGAAACAGAACATTTAAGATTAATTGAATTAGAGGGTATTATAGATAAGATATTTAATCTTATAGAGGACAAAGAGGAAATACAAGAATTAAAAGATATATTTGCAAATGAAAGGTATAAGATTAACAAAAATTTGTATCCATTCAAGCCTTGTTATGAATACATATATGATACAGTAGGAATAATGGAAGAGTGGCAATGCTTTAGATATAGAGAAGATGAAGAATATGAACAATCTGATGATAATAAAGTTTGTGAATATATAATATCCAATAGGGTAAATAATATAGAAAATAATCATGATTTAGGAAGAAATGATTTATGCTATTGCGGAAGCGGTAAGAAATATAAAAAATGCTGCATGAATAAGGATAAATCAAAAGATATTGAAAAATTAGATTTTATAGATCATTGTATATCTAAAGCTGAATGGTATTTAAAAAGAGAAGAAACGAAAAAAGGACATGCTTTATATAGAATGGCTTGGTTTGATGTTAAAGATATATGTAAAGAAAATAACATTAAGAGTATAAGTGAATATGATGAAAAATATGAAGGATATGATAGTTTGTTAAATTGGCTTCAAGATTATGACAATTTATTGGAAATGTGCGATGAAGAAGATAAATTATATGAAAGACTTGAATTATGGGATAGCGTAGAAGAAATATTTGATTTGAAGAATGAAAAAAATTTGTATTGGAAAGAAAGAGCAATTAGAGAAAAAGCAAATACAGAATTTAGATTAGGCAATGAGGATAAAGCAACTAAAATAATTGAAGAATATTTAAATGAAAAAGAAAATTGGGTATGGGGATATATTGAAATGGCAGATTGGTATGATAATAAGAGAGATAAAAAACACTATAACCTAGAAAAAGCCAAAAATATTCTTTTAAAAACAGAACAAATTAAAGATATAGAAGATATGGATGCAGTATACGAAAGATTAGAAAGTATATACGATAAATTAGGAGATAAGGAAAAATCAAAGGAATATGATAAAAAATGGAATGAATATGTGCATAGAAAATAAGTTGAAAAGGAGTAAAATATGGTTACATTATCTAAAATAATAGAAGGATTAGAAATGATAGATGATATAAATGATTGCTATTATAATCCAGAAAAAGATGAAATATTTTTATCAAATATAGGAGAATATGGTGATTTATCAGAAGATGAAATAGATGAATTATTTGAAGAATCAATAATACTACCTACACAATATGAAATAAATGAATATCAAATGATGGTTGATTTTATTGATACAATAGATAATCTAGAAATAAAGAATAATTTACAACGACTAATACAGGGGAAAGGAGCATTTAGAAGATTTAAAGACTATTGTTTTGAAATGGATATAATCCAAGATTGGTATAAATATAGAGATGAAAAGTATAAAGAGATAGCAATTGATTGGTGCAAACAAAATGAATTAGAATATAAGTAAATATAAAAATGTGAAACAAAATTATATAAAAATTATAAAAAGTTTCACATTTGAGATAAGCCTTAAGAGTAAAAATCTTAGGGTTTATTTTTTGCCTTAAAACTATATTAAATGTGAATAAAAATGTCGCAGAATTGATTATGAGAAAAATTAAAAACAGAAGAAAGGAGAGTTATATGAGCAAACAAAAATTAAAAGGATTATGGATTCCAGCGGAAATTTTATTAAATAATAATTTATCAGACAAAGAAAAAATAGTATTATCAATGGTTTTATATTTAAGTGATGATACAGGAAGTTGCTTTGCAAGTAATAAATATATAGCAAGTATTGTAAATGTAACCTCCGATAGAGTTTCAAAAATAGTAAGTTCATTAAAAGAAAAAGGATATGTAGATGTTAATCTAAAATATAAAATAGATACCAAAGAAACTGAAGAAAGACAAATTATACCTATTACAGAAAGTATTAATAGGTATAGTGAAAAATACCTAGAGGGTATAGGTAAAAATAACTATTCAGGTAGTCAAAAAGAACTACCCCCTATAGGTGAAAACGACAAAGATATAATAAATAATATAAAAAATAAAAATAATTATAATAAGGAATTACAAATTAAAAAGAGTAATAAAGCTAACTTTGAACAGCGAGATTATACTGGCTTTGACTTTACTAAATTATATGCAAATGCTGATGCTTTTTTATAGTTACATACATTTGCATATATAAAATCAGCTACTAGAGTAGAAAACTACTTTGGAGCTGATTTTTTATCCTAAAATTGCGATAAAGCAAATTTAGGATAAATCAAAAAAATATTATGAAATATTTTTTTGAATAATGGGGTGTGGGGAAAAATTTTTCCCTGCCACAACTAACACTTTTTTGCGGTAGCATAAAAAAAGTGTTGTAGTTGTGTTACAAGACAAATGAGAAAGAGCAAAATTTTAAGAAGAATATGTCTTATTAGTTAGCCAGTCAAAGAAGAATTTATATAAAGGAGGTTGATGGAAAAATGAGTTATGCAATTATTAGGAACACAAAATACAAAAGAGAAAATTTAAGGGGAATATTTAGACACAATGAAAGAAGAAATAAAAATTATTCAAATGAAAATATAGATAGAGAAAAATCATATTTAAATTATTCACTGAAATTTCCACAATATAGTTATGAAAAAGAATTTGATAGAATAAAAGAAAAATATAATTTAAAAGGACAAATTAAAACAGTAAGCAATATAGCTTGTGAATATATAATAACATCAGATCATGATTATTTTGAAAGAGTTGGAGAAAAAGAAACAAAAAGATTTTTTGAAACTGCATATAAATTTGTGGTAGAATATAAAAATTTAGGAGAACAATATATAATGTCTGCAAAAGTGCATATGGACGAACAAACGCCTCATATGCATTTAATATTTTTACCAGTAGTTCATACAATAGACAAAAAAGGAAATGCTATTGATAAATTAGCTTGTAGTGAATTTTGGAAAGCAAAAGATAGTTACAGACAATTACAAGATGCTTTTTACAAATATATGGTGGAAAATGGATTTAATCTGCAAAGAGGATTGCCAAAAGAGGAAACTGGTAGAGAGCATTATTCTGTTGAAGAATATAAGAAAATAACAAATTTTAAACAGACTAAAGAAATTTTGAATAATATGAAATTGGAATTACCAGATATTCCAGATATAACAGATATTAATATAAATAGACTATCAAAGAAAAGAGATGAAAAAATCCTAGAAGAAATTATAAAACCAAAGGATAATGTAATTCAAAATTTATATCAAGATAATATGAATTTGCATAGGCAATTATCAAGACAAGCACAGGTTATAGAAGAGGCAGAAAAATACCAAAAAGAAAGAGATAATATAATAGCTGATAATGAAAAATTACATGATGATGTAGATAATATAAAAACTGAATATAATAAAAAAGAATTTGATTTGGAATGGCAATATACTAATAGAATCAATAAATTAGAAAAAGAGAATAACTTTTTACATAAAGTAGTAGATAGATTTAAAGAAACAATTGATATATTTATAACTTGGATTTGCAAAAAATTTGATATGGGTGCAGAAAATAATTTAATTAGGGATTTTGAACGAGAAAATAATATAATGTTAGATGCAGAAAAACAAATAAAACACGAAGAAAGAGAAAAAGATTTAGAGATTGAAATGTAAGGAATTTTTACAATGAAATACAACAATTTAACGATTGCTTTTTCTTTGCTTTTATGGTATATATATGTTGAAATGTATAATATGATAGAAGGAATTAATGGTACTGCAAGACACACTGAAAATAAAGAAGAATTAATGATTGACAAACCTTTGTATCTAACTGAATGTACAAATGGCGTTGATTTTGCTGCAAGACCATTAGAAATGTTTATGTAAGAAGTAGATCATAAAAAGTATCCAGAGATTACACAAAAGTATCGTTTTGAATTGAAGAAAGTATAGAAAACAAAAATAATATTAAAGGGGTGTTAAGTAAATGAGTAATTATATAGATACACTAAATGAAACAATAAAATCTTATTATAAAATTTTATCAGAGGATTTTCCAGAATTTTTAAATGAGTATATTAATACTCCAGAGATGTTAAAACAAGCTAAAATAAGTGTAAGCTGTGGTACAATATATTCAAAAATGTATAATCGAATATGGTATTCAAGTTTAGACCATAGTATTGCAGTTGCATTAATAATTTGGAATTTTACAAAAGATAAAAAACAAACTTTATCAGGATTATTTCATGATATTGCAACACCAGTATTTAAGCATTCTATTGATTTTATGAATAAAGACTATGAAAAACAAGAATCTACTGAAGAATTAACTACTGAAATAATTAGTGAATCAAAAGAGATAATGGCATTACTAAATAGAGATGGTATAAAAGTTGAAGAAGTAGCCGATTATCATATATATCCTATTGCAGATAATGATACTCCTTATCTTTCAAGTGATAGATTAGAATATACTTTATCTAATGGGTTAGGAGCTGTAGAAAAGATTTGGAATTTAGATGATGTTAAACAAATTTATAGCAATATTGAAATTCAAAAAAATGAAAAGGATAAAGAAGAATTGGGCTTCAAAGATATTACTATTGCAGAAAAATTTGTACATACAATGAGTATATTATCAAGATTATATATAGAAGATAAAACTTTATTTACAATGCAAATGTTTGCTGATATTATGAAAATAATGTCTGAAAACAATTTGATTAATGTAGCAGAAATGTATAATCTATCTGAAAAAGAAGTAATTGAAAGAATTGAAAAATGCAATGTTAAAAATATATCTAATGGCTTTATAATATGGAAAAATGCTACAGATATTTTAACAAGTGAAACAGCTCCTAATGGAAAATATTTTGTAAATATTGAAAAAGTCAAAAAAAGATATATTAATCCATTAGTTAGATATAACAATGAATATAAAAGAATAAAGGATATTTCAAAAAGAGCGACTAATGATATTAATGAGGCTCTTGAATATAAAACTGCTAAATATGTATTTTTAGATTTTGATTTTAGTCAATGAATTATAAAACAAAAATAGAACAAGATATGATTTCCTGTTCTATTTTTTGCTATCTAGAATCCATTTTTCAAATTCTTTTGAGGTAATTTCTTTATTTATATATTTTTGTTTCATTATAGCTCCATCCTTTTTATACTTTTCAAATCTAGCAATGGCAGTATCTGTTCCATAATGAGAAACAGAGCTTGCAAGAGACATATATCTTTTTCTGTATTTATCTAAAAGAGTATCTTCTTTTAGTGATTTTTTATAGGCTAATTCTTTTCCAATTTGCCTACATGTTTTGCCTGTGTTTTCATATTCTACATTACAATATTTAGTTTCTTTTAAATTTGAAGGCACAAAATAATATCCACAATTTTGACATTGCCTTATAGTGTTATGATTATCAGACATAAATTCTTTAAAGATAAGAGCTATTATTGCTAAAATATCATCGCTTTCAAAATAATAAGGAATATTATACTTATCAACATCAATATTTTCAAACATTAAAGCAAAAGTTTCGAACTGTATATTTAATTTTTCCATGAATCCATTTATTTCTGTTTCATTATATTTAATTGATTTATCTTCTAAAAAGTTTTTCTCATCTTGTCTTATACTTTGTATATCTTCAGGAGTGAATTCAGCTTCTTCCTCAATTTTTTTGAAAAAATCAGTATCATATGGTAATCTTAGATTTTTTAATAAAGTATATTTAAGGTATAAAAATTCTTCCTTATATTCTTTTACAATTTCATTTAATTCATCATTAAATTCAGAAAATGAAAGCCTTAAATGTTTTGATGAATTATAATTTGCTTTTTTAATTTTAGGATGTTTTCTATAATACAGGCTTTCAAAACAAAACCAAAAAACAAAAGATCTGCAATCTTCATCATCTTCAAAATTTGTATTTAAAAATATAAGTAGAAAAGAACCTATTGGATCAATCATATGCTCAGTTCTATATGATGAAAAAAATATCTTTTTACTTTTATCATAATAAATACGTTTAAAAACAAATAATTCTAGTCCGAGATTTTTATCAAAAGCAAGTTTAAAACCCAAATGAAACACCTCCACATCAAACAACCTAAAATTAATAAAAAATTTTTTGAGATTGTACAGTGTGAATTTCTAAAATTCACAATTATAATGTATACAACACTTGATTGACATAATTTTACTACAAAAAGCAGAAAAAGTCAAAAAATGGAAATGCATATTGAAAATTGAATAGTAGTTGCAAGTACGAATAATGATACTTTCGTCTGGCTAACGTGATGTAAAGGGGCGATTCTGTAAAGCAGGAATGAGGGCAAATCTCATATGGGAGCAAATCCACTTGTAACAGTATAAAAACCTAAAATTTGGAAAAAATAAAACAAGAGGAGTGAGGCTATTGGAAGAAAAAAAGAAATATAAGAAAAAGAATGATTTTAAGATAAATGTATTTTTTAATGAAAAAGGAGAAGCATTGGAGAAAATTGTAGAAAGAGCATTTGGAAATTATTGCTTAAAAATAGTTAAAAAATAAGATGAAACAATGGTATTTGATGAGATAATATGGTATAATGTTTGCAAGAGTATCAATATTATCTCATTATCTTTAATTAGCGAGAAGGGAGGAAACAGTGAGCTATACAATAATGAATAATATTGATTATAAAGTAGGTATATACATTAGACTTTCAAGAGAAGATGAAGAAAAAGAAAAATATCAAGAAAGTGAAAGTATTGGAAACCAAAGAACTTTGCTAATGCAATATATCAAGCAGAACAAATTAAATTTTATTTCTGAATATGTTGATGACGGAGTAAGTGGTACAAGTTTTGATAGACCTGCATTTAATAAAATGATTGCAGATATTGAATTAGGCAAAATCAATATGATTATTACAAAAGATTTATCAAGGCTTGGCAGAAACTATGTTCAATCAGGATTATATATTGAAAATTATTTTCCAGAGCATGAAGTTAGATTTGTTGCAATATTGGACAATATAGATACTGCTTATGATACATCAAACAATGACATAGCACCATTTAAATCAATATTAAATGAAATGTATGCTAAAGATACATCAAAGAAAATAAATAGTGTATTACAAGCAAAAAGAAATAATGGAGAATATTTAGGAACAGCGCCTTATGGCTATAAAAAAGATCTAGAAAACAAATACCATTTAGTAATAGATGAAGAAGCAGCAAATGTTGTAAAACTTATATATGAAAAATATTTAGCAGGTTTTGGTACAATGCAAATTGCAGATTACTTAAGTAAAAAGAAAATTTCAATCCCATCAGATTATAACAAACGAAAAAGAGGAACAAAATCTTTAACTTATGGGCTATGGCAACAATCTACAGTACGATTTATTCTTTCAAACGAGATTTACACAGGAACAGTTATACAGGGAAAGAGAAAAAAAGTAAGTTTCAAATCAAAGAAATTCATAAATCTACCAGAAGAAGATTGGGTAAAAGTAGAGAATATGCATGAGGCTATAATAAGTAAAGAAGACTTTGAAAGAGCAAAAAAAGTAATTGAAGCAACAAAAGGGTCAAGGGTAGTTCAAAATGATTATTTATTTAAAGGATTACTTAGATGTTATGATTGCAAACGGTTATATTGGAATAAGAAGTCCAGATAAAAACGGAAATATTTATGGTAGATGTCAAAGATATGGAAGATTTGGGAAATTTGATGTATGTTCACCACACAATTTCAATTATCAAGTTTTTGAAGAGCAAATGATAGAAGTTTTAAGAGAAGTTTGTAAAGAATATAAAAACAAAAAGAAATTAGAAGAAATTGCAAAGCAAACAAAATCTAAACAAACACAAGAATTTGATATTAAAAAACAAATTGATTCTTTTAAACAAAATATTGAAAAAGAAACAAGAAAACTAGAAGTAATGTACGAAGATAGGCTTGCAGGTATTATATCAGTTGAAGAGTATATGAAAAATGCAGAGAGAATAAAAGAAATTGTTAAAGGTTATGAACAGGCAATAAAAGAATTTGAACAAAAATTATCTGGAGAAAAAAATAACGATAATAATAAAAGTAGATTAGATAATTTGGTAGAAGAATTTTTGAAAATAAAAAATCCTACTAAAGAAATAATTAGAGAATTTATAGAAAAAATTGATATTCATAGTGACAAACAAGTTGATATTTATTTTAACTTTAAGCCACTACAAGAATTAAATAATAATTTTAGTGTAGCTAAAAAAGAATATGAGAAAAAGGCTGTGTAAAGGCTATTAGTAGCCCAACGCAGGGGTAGCACTTTTCTTTCGAAAACATGGAGAAAGAAAATGTCCTACCCCGACGAGATTGGGCGGACTATAAATAGGAAAAATGGCACTAACTGCAATACACACATGCCGCAATATGGGCAATTATAGCAGAAACTTTATTAAAAAATGGAGAAAGGGCATTAGATTTATACAAAATGATAAATCCTATAGAACATTCAAGAAACAAAGCATTAGCTAATCAATATAAAGTTGAGCCATATGTAATTTCAGCAGATGTATATGGAGCAGGAAATTTAGCAGGTAGAGGCGGTTGGACTTGGTATACTGGATCATCAAGTTGGTTTTATAAAGCTGGAATAGAATATATTTTAGGACTAAAAATAGAAAAAGGAGTACTCAGTTTAAATCCATGTGTTCCAAGAGATTGGAAAGAATATACTATAAAATACAAATATGGAAGAACAATATATAACATTAAAGTAAAGAATCCTAATAAAAAAAGTAATGGAATCAATAACTTTAAAATAAATGGAAAAGAGACAAAAGAAAAGTGTATAAAACTGCTAGATGACGGGAAGATATATGAAATAGATGTAGAGATGTAATTGTTGTCACCGGTACCGTGTCACCGGTACCGGAGATTTTTGACATAGTTGTTGTCACCGGTACCGGAGATTTTTGGCTTTAAGCAATTTCAAATTATTCACTATTCATTATTAATTTTTCATTATTCATTGCGACTTGTCAAAGTCGCAATTTA
Source organism: uncultured Clostridia bacterium (assembly GCA_947306755.1). Lineage (GTDB taxonomy): Bacteria > Bacillota > Clostridia > TANB77 > CAG-508 > CAG-269. The sequence continues at coordinate 19,640 of CAMZHI010000014.1, forward strand.
GGACCGGGTACTTTTTTTAAATTTAATATTGACTATTTATCGTATAAATGTTAGATTGAGTTTAAAAGATAAATAATTTTGGAGGTATTCATGAAATTATATTTTGTTAGACATGGACAAACTGAAGCAAATGTCAATCATTTATTTAATGGGAGAAATGAAAGAGATTTAACTGAATTTGGTATTGAACAAGCAAATTCATTAGCAAATAGGATGAAAACAATATCAATAGATTTGATATTCAGTTCTCCTTTAAAAAGAGCAAGACATACAGCAAGTATTCTAAATATTAATAATATAGAAATTGTTTTTGACGATAGGATTATTGAACGAGATTACGGAAAATTTACTTTAAAATCAGTAGACTTAATTAAAGATAGAAGAAATAAGCTATTTGATTTAGAGAATAATGAAATAAAAGAAATTGAATCATATAAATCAATTTATGATAGAGTAGGGAGCTTTATTGAAGAAATAAAAGAAAAATATGCTGATAAAAACATTTTAGTAGTTACTCATGGTGATGTGGTAATAGCTATTCAAGAATATTTTAATCAAAAAAATGAAATACAACCAAAAACATGTGAATTAATAGAATATACAGTTGAATTATAGGAAAATCATAGAAAATTAAAAAAAACTATTGATTTTTTTAAAAAAAAGTGCTAATATAAACAATATTATTATAGACTTAAAAAAAACCCCTAAAGGTTTTTGTTTTAAGTCTTTTTTTTGTTTTTAAGATTGGAGGAGCCTATGAACACAAAATACATTTTTGTTACAGGAGGAGTTGTATCTGGATTAGGAAAGGGAATAACAGCAGCATCAGTTGGTCGATTACTAAAAAATAGAGGATATAAAGTAGCTATTCAAAAATTTGACCCATATTTAAATGTAGATCCTGGAACAATGAATCCATATGAGCATGGAGAAGTTTTTGTTACAGATGATGGAGCTGAAACTGACCTTGATTTAGGACATTATGAAAGATTTATAGATGAGAATTTAACTAAAAATTCAAGTGTCACTATGGGAAAGATCTATTCAAATGTAATAGATAAAGAAAGAAGAGGAGACTATCTTGGAAAAACAGTTCAAGTAATACCACATGTTACAAATGAAATAAAAGAAAAAATATATAGTTTTGAAGATAAAGAAATAGATATTGTAATAACTGAAATAGGTGGAACTATTGGGGATATTGAAGGAATATCTATTATTGAGGCTATAAGACAAGTTGGACTTGAAAAAAATCCAGAAGATGTATTATATATACACGTTACATTATTACCTTATATTAACGGATCAAATGAAATTAAGTCTAAGCCTACACAGCACTCTGTTAAGGAATTACAAAGTTTAGGAATTAAACCAAATATTTTGGTTTGTAGAACTGAGCTTGAAATACCGGAAAATATTAGAGAGAAGATAGCATTATTTTGTAATGTTAGAAAAACAAGTGTAATTCAAAATTTGACAGCTGATAATTTATATGCAGTTCCATTATTACTTGAAAAAGAAGGGTTAGGAAGAGAAGTGTGCAATCATTTAAGATTAGATAATTATGTTCCTGACAATTCAGAATGGCAAGAAATGATAGATAACATTAAAAACATAAAAGCTGAAGATAAAGTAAAAATTGCAATAGTTGGAAAATATGTTAAGTTAGAAGATGCTTACATATCAGTAATAGAAAGTATACATCATGCAAGTTACAAAAATAATGTAACACCCGAAATTGAATTAATAGATTGTGAAACAATTACAGAAAATACTGTAAAAGAAAAACTAAAAGATGTTGATGGAATAATTGTCCCTGGAGGTTTTGGAAATAGAGGAATTGAAGGAAAAATAGAAACAATAAAGTTTGCAAGGGAAAACAAGATTCCATTTTTAGGAATATGCCTTGGAATGCAAATGGCAGTTGTTGAATTTGCAAGAAACATATTAGGCTTAAAAGATGCAAATTCTGCCGAATTTAGTGAATCAACTAATAATCCAGTTATACATATAATGGAAGAACAAAAAAATATTAATAAAAAAGGTGGAACAATGAGGCTTGGAAGTTATCCATGTATTATAAAAAAGGAATCACTTGCTTATAAGGTTTACAATAAAGAAAAAATTGATGAGAGACATAGACATAGATTTGAATTTAATAATGATTATAAAAAGAAAATTGAAGAAGCAGGTATGATTTGCTCAGGAACATCTCCAGATGGAAAATTAGTTGAAATTGTGGAATTAAAAAATCATCCATATTTTATAGCAGGACAATTTCATCCTGAATTAAAATCAAGACCTAATAGGCCAGCACCATTATTTGTGGAATTAGTGCGTTTTGCAAAAGAACACAAGCACAAAAATAATTAAAAAGGAGGTTAGGTTACAATTATCAATTAGTTTTATATTATAGAGTAGCAACGTTGATATTGTATAATTTTTGTTGTGTGTTAGATGAGAAAAGCAAATACAATTAAATAAAGTTGCGAGTTGAATATTGATATTAATTGTAACAAAGATATTATGTTAAAATTTACAAAAATGCATGGGTTAGGTAATGATTATGTTTATATGGATGCAATTAATCAGAATATTATGAATAGGTCAGAGCTTGCAAAAAATGTAAGTGATAGACATTTTGGAATTGGTTCAGATGGATTAATACTAATTTGTAAATCCGATATTGCAGATTTTAAAATGGAAATGTATAATCAAGATGGTTCTCAAGCTGAGATGTGTGGAAATGGTATTAGATGTGTTGGAAAATTTGTTTATGATAAAGGCATGATAGATAAAAAAACAATAACAATTGAAACACTAGCAGGAATTAAAGAACTCAAAATGCACGAAGAAAATGGAAGAATAAAAACCGTAAAAGTTGATATGGGGGAACCAGTTTTAGAGCCAGACAGAATACCGGTTAAATCAAATGAGAATCCAGTCAAAAATTTGATATTAAATGCAGATAATGAAAAATTTAATTTTACATGTGTGTCAATGGGCAATCCCCATGCAATATCTTTTATAAAAGAAGATGTTAACAGTTTTGATATATGTAAATATGGAAGAATACTTGAAGTAGATAAAGCTTTTCCCAATAAAGCAAATATTGAATTTGTAAACATTATAGATGAAAAAACTTTAAAAATGAGAGTTTGGGAAAGAGGAGCAGGAGAAACTCTAGCTTGTGGAACAGGAGCTTGTGGAGTTGCTGTTGCCAGTGTTTTAAATAACTATACACATAGAAAAGTTACAGTTAAGCTAATAGGCGGAGATTTAGAAATAGAATGGAATAAAGAAGATAACCATGTTTATATGACTGGACCAGCAACTACGGTATTTGAAGGTGAAATACCTCTAAACAAATGAAAAACTTCGTCTTGCGTTGTTAAAATGTAAAATATAAAGGAGTAAAATTAAAATGGCAAATATTAATGAGAATTTTCTAAAGTTAGAGGAAAGTTATTTATTTTCAACTATTGCAAAAAAGGTAGCAGAATTTCAAAAAAAACATCCAGATAAAAAAATAATAAAACTAGGTATAGGAGATGTTACAAAACCAATTGTTCCTGCAGTAATTGAAGCTTTGCACAAAGCAGTAGATGAAATTGGAACCATAGAAGGTTTTAAAGGATATGGACCAGAACAAGGATATGAGTTTTTAAGAAAAGCTATAGTAGAAAATGAATACAAGACTTTAGGAATAGAATTGGATGAAATATTTGTATCAGATGGTGCTAAATGTGATTGTGGAAATATTGTAGATATCTTTGGAAATAATAATAAGGTAGCAATTACAAATCCAGTTTATCCTGTATATGTAGATACTAATATTATGTCTGGAAAAAAGGAAAACATAGTGTATTTACCTGTATTAGAAAAAAATAACTTTATTCCAGAATTACCTAAAGAGAGAGTTGATATAATATATTTATGTTTTCCAAATAATCCCACAGGAATGGCAATATCAAAAGAAGAATTAAAGAAATTTGTTGATTATGCTAAAGATAATAAATCTATTATACTATATGATGCCGCATATGAAGCTTTTATTACAGAAGGGAATATTGCTCATAGTATATATGAAATAGAAGGAGCAAGAGATGTGGCTATAGAATTTAAAAGTTATTCCAAAACAGCTGGTTTTACAGGATTAAGATGTGGATATGTTGTTATTCCTAAAAGTGTTAAAGGGTATTCACAAGGTGGTAAAAAGTTTGAAATGAATAAATTATGGAATAGAAGAACGACGACAAAATTTAATGGAACAGCTTATATTATTCAAAAAGCAGCTGAAGCAGTGTATTCAGAAAAAGGAAAAGAACAAGTGAAAGCTAATATAAAAGATTATTTGGAAAATGCAAAAATAATTAAAGATGGTCTAGAAGAAGCAGGATTTATAGTATATGGGGGGATTAATTCACCTTATATTTGGCTAAAAGCACCCAATAATATGTCATCTTGGGAATTTTTTGATGAACTTTTAGAAAAAGCAAATATTGTAGGAACACCAGGAATCGGATTTGGTTCATGTGGAGAAGGATTCCTTAGATTAACTGCTTTTGGAACAAAAGAAAATTCAATTGAAGCTATAAAAAGAATAAAAGAATTGTATTAAAAAAATGAATATAAAATAAAAAAAAACAAAACATATAATTATAGGAAGGAAATAATTATATGTTTTTTTTATTGATAATAGGATTTATTTTATTAGTTAAAGGTGCAGATTTTATTGTAAAAGGAGCAACAGGATTTGCAAAAAAATTTAGAATATCTGAAATGATTATTGGAATTCTAATTGTAGGTATTGGAACTAGTCTTCCTGAAATTATAATAACTATAAGGTCTGCAATTATTGGAAAATCTGATATAGTAATAGGAAATGGAATAGGAAGCTCAATTTGTAATATCTTACTTGTTGTTGGTATAGCATCAATTTGTAAGCCAGTAAAAATTGACAAAAGAATATTAAAAATTCATTTTCCACTTTTTATTATTAGTATTATCTTATTAGGATTATTTTGTAATTTTGGTGGAAATAATCAAATTAATAGAATAGAAGCGTTTGTTCTAATTTTATTTACATTTGGCTATATAATTTATACAATTTATGAAGGGAGGATAGAAAATAAAAGCAATGTACGATTAGAAGATAAAGATGAAAAAGAAGAAATATCATTATTAAAAATAGCTTTATTTATGATCGTAGGAAGTTTGTTTTTGAAGTATGGTGCAGATTTTGTTGTAAATGGTGCAATTAAAATTGCAGAAATATTCAATATAAGTGAATCTATAATAAGTATGACAATAGTTGCAGTTGGAACAAGTTTGCCAGAAATAATAACTTCTTTAGTGGCATCGGCTAAGAAAAAAAGTGATTTGGCTTTAGGAAATGTAATAGGTTCAAATATTTTTAATATATGTCTTTTGCCTGGAATAGGTCGGAATAATACAACCTATAAATTATGATAATGAATTTAATATATCACTTTTGTTTTTAATAGTAGTTATAACAGAAATGATAATTATACAAAAGTTAGAAAGTAAATATATAATAGAACGAAAAAAAGGAATAGCATTAAGTATAATATATTTTTTATATACAATTAAGTTGGTTATATTCTGAGTTTGAAATATTTTTTATAATTATATAAAATATCCAAAAATTACATTTGACAAATTTTTTATTTATATATAAAATACAAGTGTAATAGTATAAAAAAACGGAGGAAAAAATGAAGAAGAAATTTTTTAAAATAGTACCAATTATTTTTATCATTTCTATTCTATTAGTAATTACTTATTCATTTGCAAAAGCAACAGATTATGATTGGAAAAAAGGAACAAGTTGGAATGATAAAACTCTTTCAGTAGAATCAAACTATCAATTATTATCAAAAGCAAATGGATCAATGACACAGGTTGCAAGTTTTGACCCGGCTGATGGAAAGATGGATGGTTCAACTATAGCAGGAAACTATTTGCTTTTTGCTCAATACAATTCAAATAATTCATATACTACCATAAAAGTTGTAGATAGAAGAAATTGGAATATAGTTTATACAAAGAAAAATGAAAATTTTGGAAAAGTTAATAATATGACATTTAATCCAAAAACAAATAGGATTATTGTTTCAGATGGAAGTAGAGGAACCCAGCCAAGTGAAATACCTATTAATCTTTCAAATGGTACACTAGGACAAAGCGAGAAAAAAACAACAGGACCTAGATTAAATGGTTCACGGTAATTATACAGTAGGAGGAATAGCATATGACAAAGAAAATGATATATATGTTACTAAGCAATCTGCAACAAGTGTAGGAGTATTAAATAATTCATACAAAGGGATTAAAGATATTACAACATATGCATCTTCACTTACAGGGCAAGGAATAGGATATTATAAGAACTATATTTACTTACCACATGCTGAACTTGCTTCTGAAAATAGCTATCAATCAGCATATTATAATACAGCAGAAGCATATAGTGCTTTAATATATATATATGATTTAGAGGGAAATTTTATAAAAACATTATACATTCCGGGTAAAAATATAGATTATGGAGAAATAGAATCAATATCATTTGATGAAAATGGAGTAATGTATATTGGTGTTTATGGTATGAATTATAATAATTCAACTACAAAAAAAAGTGCAATTAATTTTTATACAGTAAAGAAATATACAGATGCTGATACAGGAAAACTAATAGATTTTAAACCTAATACAGACAGTATATCAGTAAAGACTAACCCAACAAAAACGAAATACACTGTTGGAGAAAATTTGAATTTAAGTGGTGGAAAGATTACAGTAAAATATAAAGAAAGAATAGTAAGTTGGGACAATAATTTAAATAGAACAGTAACAGATCCAAAAGTAATTACAAAAGCCATAGATATTGGAGCAAAAGGAGTTAGTGTAACAGGATATGATAAAAATAAAATAGGAACACAAACTTTAACAGTAAAATATGATGGAAAAGCAACTACATTTAATGTTACAGTAAATCCAAAAATAGAAGTAACATTTGAAAAAAATGATGGCACAAGTGAAACATGGAATCAAACTTTTGTATATGGTGATAGTGGAAATAGGTTTGGATATAAAAACGGAAGTATTTGGCCTGGATATACATATAATGAAAACAAATTTTTAGGATGGGAAAGAACTGGATATACATTACTCGGATGGAGTACTAATGCAAATACTACTAGTGCTGAATACAGTATATATGATACTGTTTCAGATAGTTGGATTTCGCAAAATGCACCATCAATAACTTTATATGCGGTTTGGAAAGAAAAGACAGCAATATTATCATATGATGCAAACGAGCATGGTACAGCACCATCACAGGTAATAATGAAATATACAGAAGAGACTAATGCAGCACCAGCAATTATTGCAAACGGATATACATTTGATGGATGGAACACAAAAGCAGATGGAAGTGGAACAAAATATGCAGCAGGGGCACAGGTGAAAGCAGCTAATATAGTTCCAAATACAACCACTTTATACGCCCAATGGACAGCTAATGCTATAACATTTGAAAATCAAACAATAACTAAAACATATAGTACAAGAGAACAAGTATTAAATGTTAAATCAGTAACAGATGGAAGTGGAGAATATACTTATGCAAAGAAATCTGGAGAATCAGATATAACAGTCTCAACTGAAGGAAAAATAACAATACCAGCAAAGAAGAATGTAGGCACATACAAAATAGTAATAACAGCTACAGATAGTATTTCAAATAGTACAGAAGATGCTACTTATACTATAAAAATAAATAAAGCAACACCAACAATAACATTAAGTGAAATAAGTGCAGAGATTAATTATAATAAGACAGGAACATTTAAGGCTAAGCCAAGTGTAGCAGGAGTATTGACAGCAACGAGTGAAAATATTGAGCAAGTAAAAATAACAGAAGGTGCAAGTAATATAGCAGAAGCAAATACTGATTATACAATAGGATATATTGGAACAGGATATACAACAAATGTAACCACAATAACTGTAACACTAGAACCTACAGATACAACAAATTACAACAAATCAACAGCAATATTTAGTGTAACAAAAGTTAATAAGATATCTATGGGAAAACCTGTAGTATCGATAGATACAGAAGGAAATATAACATGGTCAACTGTAACAGAAGCAACTGGTTATGAAATTAGTTTTGATAACAAAACATGGATATCTGCTACAAGTGGAAGTAAAACAATAGATACAAGTTCAACAGGAAACAAAACTGCATATGTAAGGGCGGTAACAACAAATAAAAACTATACTACACCATCAAAAGCAGGAAGTAAGACAGTAGCAGTATATAATCTAACAATAAATAAAGGAACAGGAATAAGCAAAGTTACAGGAGAAGGAAACTATATAGAAGGAAAAGAAATAACTATAGAAGCGACAACAGAAACAGGATATACTTGGTTAAAGTGGATCAAAACAAAAGGATTAGAGCCAGCAGATATAATATCCAATAAAACAACATTAATAATAACAGAAGATACAGTATTAACTGCAGAGGCAACAGCAGATGAATTAACATTTGAAGATCAAACAATAACCAAAACATTTAGTTCAGATGAACAAATAGAGAAAAATGCAATAAAAGTTGCAAGCAATGGAACAGGAGAGTATAGCTATAATATAATAGCAGGAAATAATGAAGGCAATTTTAATATAAGTGGAAGAGATTTAATAATAAAAGGAAATACAATAGAAGGAACATATAAATTAGTAGTTGAAGCAAAAGATATAAATACTAAAAAAACCAAAACAGCAACATATACAATAATAATTACAAAAATGATAGAAATAAAAGAATATATAATAGAAAATAGTTTTATAAAAAATGTCACTTCAGAGACAACTGTAATAAATTTCAAAAATAATATAATACCAGGAAATCAGGTTAGTATAAAAATAGTTAATAAAGACAATATAGAATTAAAAGAAACAGAGATAGTAAAAACAGGAGATAAATTACAAGTAATATTTAATAATAAAACTACAGAATATCCAATTATTATAACAGGAGATGTAGATGGAGATGGATATATAAATATTAAAGATATACTAGCAATAAACAAGCATAGATTAAATAAAGTAAAATTAAGTGATGTATATTTTATAGCAGGTGATATAGACAAAAATGGAGAAGCAGATATAAAAGACATTTTACAAATCAATAAATATAGATTAAAAAAGATAAGCTCATTCTAATAAAACTATTGATAATATAATAAATAGGTGTATAATAAAATTGAATTATAATACGAGAGAGGAAGAAAGGTAATGAAAAAAAAGATTGTAATTTTAACAATGGTTCTATTATATATAATATTTTGTAGAATACCTATATTTGCTGTAACAGCTACAGCAAATTTAAATCCAAGTAAATTAACGGTAAAACCTGGAGAGGTTTTCACTGTGACACTGTCTGTGACTTGTCAAGATGGAATTAATGGAGTTGTAGGAATAAAATATAATTATGATAAAGATAAATTGGATTTAGTTTCTGAAAAAAATGGAAATAATTTTTTTAGTTTAATGAATGAAAACTCCATATTTATTATGACTAACTCTACAGAAAAAATAGTAAAAGCAGATGTATATATTTTAGAATTTAAGGCAAGAGAAACTATTACGGCACAGACAACAGTTAATATATCAGTTGATGATTTATGGGTAGATAGTGATATAGCTACAGATTCAGGAACAACTGTAAAAGGAATAAATACAACAGTTACAATAAAACCCGAAGAAACTTCAAGTACTAATACAACAGAAAGCACAAACAATACAACAGAAAATACAAACAACACAACAGAAAGCACAAACAATACAACAGAAAATACAAACAACACAACAGAAAGCACAAACAATACAACAGAAAATACAAACAACACATCAGAAAGCACAAA
>CAMZHI010000015.1 GCA_947306755.1 uncultured Clostridia bacterium
AAACAAGATATAAAAGAATTAAAATTAAGTTTAGTATATACTGATTGCTGGATGTTTTTAGAAAATTTAAATGAATTTAAAACATATAAAAACAGTAAGGATTTTGATATTTATAAGGTTGATAAAAGACTACAAGATAAATTTATAAAATCAGTAATGGATGGCTTTTCTGGAGATAATCCAGATGATCCATATGATAAATTGCCAGAAGGATATAAAATATCTATAGAAAGAAGTTTTAAAAATAATTGGAGTGATAGTATTAAGATCATTAATTACCTTGGAATGAAAAACAATGAACCAATAAGCACAGCCACAGTAATATATAATCAAGATAATGCAGTTCTATACAATATTACAACATTAAAAGACTTTCAAAGAAAAGGTTTTGGTAAACAAATGATGTATTATATTTTAAATGAGCTAAGTAAATTAAAGATTAAAGAAGTATGCCTACAAACGGAAAAAGGATATTATACTGAGGAAGTATATAGAAAAATAGGATTTAAAGAAAAAATATTGGGAAAAGTATATAAAGTCTAAACTGTGAAAGGAATGTAATAAAATATGAATTTATTTTGGGTTGCTCAATTTTTTGGGATTTTAGTAATAATATCAAATGTAATAGCAATGCAGATAAACAATAGGAAACGAATATTATTTTGTTGTGTTTTAGCTAATATTTTTGCTTCTATTAATTTTTACTTATTGAAAAGCTACAGTGGAGCTATTATTTGTTTATTTGCAGTATTCCAAACAATTATTAATAATATTTTTGAAAAAAAAGAAAAAGATGTACCAAAACTATTAATTGTAATATATATAATGATATCAATAATACTAGGATCAGTAACTTTTAATACATATTTAGATATAATGCCGATAATGTGTTTAATACTATTTACAATAATGATTTTACAAAAGAAAGAATCCAATATCAGGAAAATAGCTCTAATTAATATAATACTTTGGATAGTATATGATTTTTCATGCAAAGCGTATACTGAAGGAATTTCAGATTTAATCACAATGATTCCTATAATAATTGGAATATATAGATTTGATATCAAAAACAAGAAAAGTTAGAAGAATTGCTTTTCTTTTATTTATGATACGATAAATATAATGATATGGAAGGATTATTACAGAGCTAAGGGTTATGAGTATAATAATTGGGATAATAGTAATAGTAGCATCTATACTAAATGGTTACTTTGCCAGTAATTTCAAAAAAATAAATTATATATTTGGTTTAATGTTTTATGTATTATGTGGGTATGTAGCTTATAAAAATCATATTTATGGAATGTTTATATTTTATTTGTTTATATTTGCTCCTATGCAAATATGGGGATTTATAAACTGGGGAAAAAAGCAAGATGAGAATAAAAATGTTATTGCAAGAACATTTTCAATAGAGAATAGAATTATTCTAATAGTATATTGTGTTATATTTAGTATCATTTTAGCAAATATTCTAAAACAAATACCTTATGCGCAATTTACTTTTCTAGATGCTTTTTCTAATACTATTAATTTAAGTGGTGTAATATTGATGGCTTTGAGATTTAATGAATCATGGTGGCTATGGTTAATTAACAATGTAATAGACTTAATTTTATGGTCAAATGTAGTAAAGCTTGGAGGAAATTATTCAATATCTGTACTTATATCAGCTATTATATACTTAATCATTAATATATATGGAATAATAAAATGGGATAACAAAATAAAGAACAATCTTATCAATATTATAAAAATAAGTACAAAAAAAGAGATAGAGATCATTTCATATATAGCAAATATAATATCAGTTTTTTGTTATGTAATAATTAATAGTAGAGTAGCCATATTTGTAACATCTTTCGACATTTTACAGACAGTGTTAAATAGGGTGGTTAAGAAATATAATTGTATTTTAAGTTATATTTACTTTTTTATTATTTTTGTTACAATCATACTGTTAAAACCCAAAAATATAGAATGGTTAATTATAACAGATGTTGTATTATATGCTTTGATTCCATTAGTTAAAAAGGATAAATACATCAGAATTATAGGATTTATTAATATATTGGTATTTACAATTTTTGACTTTTATATAGGATTATATAATCTATTTTATATGGATTTATTTATTATAGCTATTTTTATTTATGGTATATATATTAATGACTTAGTAAAAAAGGACTTGATTTTAAATTAAGGAGAAAAGAATTATGGCAATTAATAAAGAATTATATCAAACAAATAGTTTAGAAGAAAAAATATATTCTGGTAGCATAGAAAATAATCAAAAAGAATTAAAACCATTCTTTGCTGAAATTATTGAAAGACGTAGGGGAGAAGACCCAGTAAATGATGGACTACAGGCTTCAATGATAATAACTCAGAATAAATTTGCTGCAAAAATTAATGAAAATGACCGGTAAAGGATCTCATGTTATAGAGGATATAAATTTATTAAGATATATAGACAAAGAAAAAAACTTTTATATATATGGTGCAAATATCATTTTTCCAAGAATAAGTGATGAATATGATGAGGCTGCAGAAAAAGGAATAATTATAAGAATATGTAATGGAAAAAACATCCTGATGATTGGAATACAACACCTTTCTAAAAAAGAAAAAATATCTGATTTTCAAATATTAGTATTAGAAGGTATCTTTAGCATATTAAAAGAGTTACTGCAAAATATGTATTATACACAGATACAAGTTGCATTTAATTCATCTAGTTATTCATTTGATTATAAAGATATTGATGATGGAATACTTAAAAAATTGATACAAGAATTAAAAATGACACAAAAGAATATAGATAATAGACCAAATAGTAAAACACAAAAGGATTCGATAAGAAATATAATAAACGGATTATTTGGAAAGAATGATGGTAGATAAATTCTAATAATCAAAGCATATGAAACTTGAAAGGAAGAAAATAAATGAAAATAATTCATTGTAGTGATTTACATTTAGATTCAAGAATGAAATCTAATTTAGATAGTAAAAAAGCAAAAGAACGTAGAGATGAAATATTAATTACATATCAAAATATGATTAAATATGCAGTAAATAATAATGTTAGAATCATTCTAATTGCAGGTGATTTATTTGATAAAAAGGAAACCACTGTTAAAGCTAGAAATATTGTAATTGATAGCATTATTTCAAATCCTGAAATTGATTTTATATATTTAAGAGGAAATCATGATGAATCTGGATTTTTAGATAATTTAGAAGAAATACCTGAAAACTTAAAATTATTTAACTCTGAAAAGTGGACAACATATTCGTATGGTAAAATTACAATTTCTGGTATTGAATTTGGTAAACTTACAGATTATGAGATATATAATACATTATTTTTAAATAAAGGCGACTTTAATATTGTTACAATGCATGGGCAAGAATCAAAATATGAAATGAAGGATAAAACAGAGATAATAAATCTTTCAAGTCTTAAAAATAAAAATATAGATTATTTAGCTTTAGGGCATATTCATAAATATAAACAAGCTGAACTTGACCAAAGAGGGGTATATTGTTATTCTGGATGCCTAGAGGGAAGGGGTTTTGATGAATGTGGAGAAAAAGGTTTTATTTTATTAGATATTGATGAAGAAAACCTAAAATATACTTCAAAATTTATTCCTTTTGCTGAAAGAAATTTATATGAAATAGATGTTGATGTAACACATGCTAATTCTACTTTAGATGTTGAAAAATTGATAGATAGTCAGCTAGAAAATATAACTCAAGCTTCACTTATAAAAATAGTTTTAAAGGGTAAAGTTGATGTAGATTCAGAAAGAGATATAAATTACCTAGAAAAGAAATATAAATCAATTTATTATTTTGCAAAAATATATGATGAAACAACTTTAAAAATTGATTTTATGACATATCAAAATGATGCTTCTTTAAAAGGAGAATTTATTAGGCTTGTTTTATCTCAAGATTTATCAGAAGAAGAACAAAGCAAAATAATAGTTACTGGAATTAAAGCTCTTTCTGGAGAGGAAGTAATATAGGTTGGAAATTCTTTTCCAGCATTGTCAAACTAAATAGCCTTATAAATATATATTTTAGAATGAAGTGCGTAAGCGTTTAACCGGAGCGAAGCGTAGGGCAGTCTAGTAACGAGTTGTTAAAAGAAGGGAGGAATATGATTTAAAATGAAACTTTTAAAATGCCATATAGAAAACTTTGGAAAATTATCAAATTATGATTATGATTTTCATGATGGATTAAATACAATTAAAGAAGACAATGGATTTGGAAAAACTACTTTTGCAAGTTTTATAAAAGCTATGTTTTATGGATTAGAAAGCAAAAGAAACACTAAAGTATTAATAGATAGAAAAAAATATGAACCTTGGCAAGGTGGCAAATTTGGCGGAAATATTGAATTTGAGCTAAAAGATAAGAAATATAAAATAGAAAGATTTTTTGAAAAAAAGGAAGTTGATGATACATTTAAATTATATGATTTATCAACAAACCTTGAAACAACTGACTTTTCTCAAAACATTGGAGAAGAAATATTTAAATTAAATAAAGAGGCTTATGAGAGAAGTACATTTATTTCAGGACAAAATATGGAAGTATCTATGAATGATAGCATAAATGCTAAACTTGGAAATATTTTAGAAAATGAAAATGATATCAATTCCTCAGAAAAAGCAATAAATGCATTAGATGAAGCCATTAAAAGATATAAAAAAACAGGTGGAAGAGGAGAAATAAATGAAGCTAGTTTAGAGAAAACAAAATTAGAAAAAAAGCTTGAAAATTGCAAAATAGATGAGAAAACATTAGAAGATAGAAAAATTTCATTAGATAGCATAAAAAAACAATTAGCTGAAAAAATGGTTTTACAAGAAAACGTAAGAAAAGAATTAACATCAATAAATGAAGAAGAAAGTAAAAAAGCAAAATTAGAGCATTATACACTTTTAAAAAATCAATTAGAAGAAAGTAAAAAGAATATAATTGAATTTTCAAATAAAGATAATGTTGATTCAGACCTTAATGAAAAAATAGAGTATAATAAAAATAAGTTAGAAAATATTGATAGCAAAATTGAAACAATTTCTAACAAACTAAAACAAAATAAAAAAATAGGATTAAGCAGTTTAGCTATTGCAATTGTAATTGCAATTATTGCAGTTATATTATATATAAAGAAATTAACTACTGAGGGTATTGGTTTATCAGTTATATGTCTAATTTTTGCATTTGTTTTTGTTACTTATAGTGTGCTTATAACAAAAACAAAGGGCAAGCTAGAAAGAAAAAAATTAGAAAAAGAAAATTTAGAAGATACATCTAAAACTTTAAATTCAATTTATGAAAAACAGCAAATTGAAAGAGAAGCGGATTTTAATAGATTAAATAGTGATTATGAGCTAAAACAAAAAAACATGCAAATTTTTGAACAACAAAATAATATAGAAGAACTCACTTCATATACACCTAAAACAACAGCAGTAAGCAAAGATGAAATTGAAAAACAATTAAATAATCTAAATACAGAGATTAATAAATTAAATGATGAAAAGAATTATATTCAAAATCAAATTGAAGTTTTAGAAGCATCTATTGATACTTTTGAAACAGAAAATGAGATAGAGGAAATTACAGAAAATATTGAAAAAATGAAGCAAAACTTAAGTATTTTAGAAAAAACCAAAAAATATTTAAGTATAGCAAAAGAACAGTTTTCTTCACATTATTTAAAAGGTATGCAAGATAGTTTTATAAAGAATTTAGAAATACTTAATGGATCAAAAATGGAAGTAAATTTAGATGTAAATTTAAATGCTGAAGTAAATGAAAATGGATCAAACAAAAAAATAGATTATTTAAGTACTGGTTATAAAGATTTAATTTATATGTGTATGAGATTAAGCTTAATTGAAAGCTTATTTGAAGGAGAAAAGCCATTTATAATTTTAGATGATCCTTTTGTGAATTTAGATGAAGAAAAAATAGAAAATGCTATGAAATTAATTAAAACTAAATCAGAAGAGTATCAGATAATATATTTTGTGTGCCATGAATGTAGGGGCGATTTTAATCGCCCGCAAAAAACATAGGAGCGATTTTTTAATTGCCCACAAAAATGTCAAATAATAAAAATTGCATATAAAATAAGAATATTAATAGAAAACAAATGAAATAATTAAAAATTCATAAAATTTAAACCAAAATAACAAAATTTATACTTGAATATTTATAAAAATAGTAGTATTATTAAAGTAACTTAATAGTAAGAAAAAGCTACCCTGCGTAGTTCGTTTAGGCGGAATTTTTAGAACCTACAAGTTTAAAGAGGGGCCAATCTCTTGATATGGCGTGCATGCTTACTTCTATTTTAATTTAACAAAAATATTCGTAAGAAGCCCATGAGTATCAAGGTAGGAACCCACCTGTTTGTGAGAGCAGGTTGTTAAAAATTTTGAGCATCAACGGCTAAGGCGGGGAGCTTTTTTATTTTTTTATTATAATTACGAGATGATAGCTTTTAGACTAAAAAGATTAAATATATTATTTTGAAATCACGCGTAAGCCGAACAGCTAAAACGCATACTGCCATTGTAACAGGCAAAGCCTTAACAATGGACAGCAAACCGGAGCGAAGCGCAGGGCGACTGGAGAAATCGACATCGTAGCTGAATTTTTCGTAAGAAAAATTACAGGTACATAAAGATTTCGACACCAAGTGATTGAAAAATAATATATTTAAGCTTTCTACAAAACTATTATCTAATAATAAAATAAGGAAAGGAACTATATAATGAATACCATCCCCATAGAAAAAAATAAAGAATACATAGTAGATATCATAGACAACGGCTTTGAAGGAGAAGGAATCGCAAAAATTAATGATTTTACTATTTTTATTCCAAATGCCATTAAAGGTGAAAAAATAAAAGTTTTAATTATAAAAGTATTATCATCTTATGCATATGGAAAAATCATTGAAATAATTGAAAAATCATCCAATAGAGTTGAAGTTGACTGCCCAACATATAAAAGATGTGGTGGATGTGATTTAAGGCATATTAACTATGAGGAAACCTTGAATATGAAGCAAAACGTAGTTCAAAATTTAGTTAATAAAAATTTAAAAACAAATATTGAAGTTAAACCTACTTGGGGAATGGGAAATCCATATCATTATAGAAATAAACTACAATTTCCAGTAGGTGTTGATAAAGATGGGAAGCCTGTAATTGGAGTATTTGCTAATAGAACACATGAAATAATACCAATAGAAAACTGTTTAATTCAAAATGAAAAATCAGTTCAAATAGCAAAATATGTGTTAGATTGCATTAAAAAATATCATATTAGTGTTTATAGTGAAAAAACTCAAACAGGATTAATTAGACACATAATTGTAAAATCGTCAAAATGTTTTGATAAATATATGGTAATTATAGTTATTAATGGGGATTTTTTACCATTTGAAAAAGAATTTGTAACCGATTTAGCTTATGCGTGTCATGAAATATGTTCAATTTTTGTGAATATAAACAAAAAAAATACAAATGTAATTTTAGGTAACAAAAATAAATTAATTTATGGAAAAGAATATCTAGAAGATTATCTTGGAGATTTTGTGTTTAAAATTTCACCACTTTCATTTTATCAAGTAAATGCAGTTCAGGCTGAAGCTATGTATATTTATGCTGTAGAAGAAGCTAAAATAACAAAAGATGATATAGTTTTTGATTTATATTGTGGAATAGGTACAATTTCTTTATTTATGGCAAAACATGCAAAAAAAGTTTATGGTGTGGAAATTGTTGAGCAAGCAATCCAAATGGCAAAAGAAAATGCTAAATCTAATGAAATGGAAAATACAGAATTTATTGCAGGTGATACAGAATTTGTGTTATCTGATTTAATTCAAAATAAAAAGATAATCCCAGATGTTGTTATGGTAGACCCACCTCGAAAAGGCTTAGATAATACAACTATTAACAATATTCTTGAAATTAAACCTAGAAGAGTTGTATATATTAGTTGCAATCCTGCAAGTTTAGTAAGAGATTTATCTAAAATGGAAGATATATATGAAATAAAGAGTATTCAGCCATTTGATATGTTTCCATTTAGTCATCATGTAGAAAATGTAGTGGTTTTGAATCTAAAATAAAAAACATTAAGATGTCGAAAAATGTCGATGTCTTTTTTTATATTCTTTGTGGAAAATTGTTGAAATTGGAGATAAGATATGATAGAATACGAACAAAAGTTTAAAGGAAGGCGGGAATATTATGGCTAATACAACAAAAATGATTCTATTAAATGAAGAAACCAATATAGAACCTTATGAAATAGAAGATATAAAACAAAAAATATATACCATAAGAGGAAAGCAGGTTATATTAGATAGTGATATAGCAAAATTATATGAGGTAGAAACAAGAGTAGTTAATCAAGCTGTAAAAAGAAATATTGAAAGATTTCCAGATGAATTTTGCTTTCAATTAAAAAAAGAGGAATATAGTTCTTTGAAATCACAAATTGTGATTTCAAAGGGAGGAAGAAGAAAAATTCCTTATGTATTTACAGAACAAGGAGTTGCTATGTTATCAGCTGTTTTACATAGTCCAAAGGCTATTAAATCAAGCATAAAAATTATAAAAGCGTTTATTGAGATGAGAAAATTTATTGTAAATAATAAATTTTTATTTCAAAAAATAAGTAATTTAGAGCTTAAACAGATTGAATATCAGAAATCGACTAATGACAAATTTGAAAAAATATTTGAATATATTGAAGAACATAAAGAAGTAGAACAAAAAGTCTTTTTTGATGGACAAGTATATGATGCATTTAGTATGATGGTTGATTTAATTAAAAAAGCTGAAAAAGAAATAATATTAATAGATAATTATGTTAATATAAATACATTAAATATTTTATCTAAGAAAAATGATGGTGTTAATGTGGAATTATACACAAAAAATGATACGAAATTAACTATTAAAGATGTAAATAAATTTAATATACAGTATCCTACATTAAAAGTAAAATATACAGATAAATTTCACGATAGGTTTTTAATACTTGATAAAAAATATATTTATCATATCGGAGCATCTTTAAAAGACTTGGGAAAGAAATGTTTTGGAATTACATTAATAAAATATGATGCAATAATAGAAGATATACTTTCAAGATTTTAAATACATCAAATTTTAAAATTTATATAAATTATTGTAAGAATCGATAAAAGATGATACAATACTTATAAAGTGAGGAATAAAAAATGGATGATTATAAAATAGGTATAGAAATGTATAAAAAAGCAGTTGATTTTATGAACTTCAGATATGGAGAAGGAAAAGCTGGAGGGGTAGCAGTTTTAAGAATTAAAACAGGTGAGTTTTTAGTTTCAGTTTGGGACGAAGAGGTTAATGAGAGTGCTTATTTATGTGCAGAAGTAGGTGCAATATGTGAAGCTCACAAGCTTAATCAAAGAGTTACACATTCACTTTGTGTTTGTAGACAAAATGATGGCGAAAAACATAAAATATTATCGCCATGTGGTATTTGTCAAGAAAGATTGTTTTTTTGGGGAAATGATGTTAAATGTGCAATAACAAATGAAAAAAATGATATTATTTTTAAGACACTAAAGGAACTACAACCATATTATTGGAATAATTAGTTTGGCATGTATTTGAATAAATGAAATAAATGCTACTTTAAGAATTATACTTTTAAATTGGAGAAAATTTATATGGATAATAATAAAATAATAATAATTGGAGCTAAAGAAAACAATTTAAAAAATATATCGTTAGATATAGATAAACATAAATTTAATGTTGTAACAGGAGTATCTGGAAGCGGAAAATCTTCTTTAGTATTTGATTGTATATATGCTTCAGCTCAATCATCATTTTATGAAACATTATCAACATATATTGTAAAAAATCTTCCTAAAATAAATAAACCAAATGTTGATAATATCTATAATTTATCACCATGTGTATTAATTGAACAAAAAAAACTTGGACAAAATCCCAGAAGTACAGTAGGTACATATACTGAGATTTTTACATATTTAAGATTGTTGTATTCTAGAATAGGGTATCCAATTTATGATAGTAGCTATTTTTCATTTAATACTCCAAAAGGAGCTTGTGAAAAGTGTGGAGGATTAGGATTTGAATTAAAGCCAGACTTAAATAAATTAATTGATTATAACAAATCTTTAAATGAAGGAGCTATTAAACATAGAACTTGGAAAGTTAACTCAAGATATTTTAATATACAAAAAGTCTCAAATCTTTTTGATATGGATAAAAAAATAAAAGATTATAATGACAAGGAATTATTTGATTTGTTATATAAAGAATCTACAAAAATATCTCAAGCTAGCTTTGGAGTTGTGCAAACATTTTCACATGAAGGAATTATAACAAGAATAATGAAAAGACAAGGTGATTCAAGAGGCTTATCAATTAATGATTATGATAGAACTTTTTTTGTTGAAGATAATTGCTCTGAATGTTTGGGTTCGAGATTAAATTCAAAGGCAAGAGAGGTCAAAGTTAATGGAAAAACATTAGTTGAATTACTTAATATGGAATTATGCGATTTATATAAGTTTATATGTGAAATAAAAGATGATGTTGCAGTTGAAATAATAAATAAGATGAAAAAAGATATTGAAAATTTAATAAATCTTGGAATTGGGTATTTAACTTTAAACAGAGGAATCAACACTTTGTCTAATGGAGAATCACAAAAAATAAAACTTGCTAAATCAATAGATAATTCTTTAAATGAACTAATATATATTATGGATGAGCCTTCTACTGGTTTTCATGCAAGAGATGTGTATAAAATAATTAATTCAATTAAAAGCATTGTTGAAAGAGGTAATACGGCAATAGTTGTAGAGCATAATAGGCAAGTTATAGAAAATAGTGATAATATTATAGATATAGGCCCTAAATCTGGAATTGAAGGCGGAGAAGTTATATATAATGGAAAAACTGATGGAATACTAAAAGAGCCAAAATCTATAACAGGAAAGTATTTAAATAATAAGCAAAAAATAAATTTTGAACATAAAAATATATCAAAATATTATGAATTAAATAATATTAGTATCCACAATATTAATAATCTAAATATTAAAATACCATTAGGAATATTAACTTGTATTACTGGAGTATCAGGATCAGGAAAATCATCACTTATAAAATATATTTTAGACCATGATAAAAAGATAATAAAAGTAGGAAAAGATAATGTAGGAATTAATTCAAGATCAAATGTAGCAACATATACTAATGTATTTGACATTATAAGAGCTTTATTTGCTAAAGAAAACAATGTAGATAGTGGTTTATTTAGCTTTAATTCAAAAGGAGCTTGCGAAAACTGTGGTGGTAACGGATATATCAAAATGGACATGCACTTTTTAGGTGATGTAAAACAAGAATGTAATGTATGTCATGGGAAAAGATATAAAAATGATGTATTAAAATATAAGTTTAAAAATAAAAATATCAGCGAAATATTAAATATGACAATAGAAGAAGCTTTAATGTTTTTTGATAATATAGAAATCAAAAATAAACTTCAAATTTTAAAAGATGTAGGATTAGAGTATTTAAGATTAGGTCAAACATTAGATACATTATCAGGTGGTGAAGTTCAAAGAGTTAATATGTCAAAATATCTTGATAAAAAAGGTTCAATCTATATATTTGATGAACCTACTCAAGGTTTACATTTAAAAGATATTGAAGTCTTGAAAAAAGCAATGAGAAATATGATAAAAAAAGGAAATTCAGTGATTGTAATTGAACACAACTTAGATTTTATTATAGATAGTGATTATATAATAGATATGGGACCAGATGCAGGTAAAAATGGTGGGAAAATTGTATTTAATGGTTTTGTAGATGATTTGATAAAAACAAATACATTTACAGCAATTGCAATTAAAGAATATCTATATAAAAGCAAATGATAAAATGAATTTATAATTGTATATGATATTAAAAAAAATCAACATAAAATAAAACTATGATACAAAATGGAGGAATAAAATGAGAATTGCAATTATTTCAGATATACATGGAAATTTAGAGGCACTAAAAACAACATTACAAGATATAGAAAAAAGAAATGTAGACAAGATTATATGTTTAGGCGATATTATAGCAAAAGGAGTACATCCTAAAGAATGCATAAAATTAGTAAAGGAAAAATGTGATATTGTTTTACAAGGAAATTGTGATAGATATTTTTCATTGGAACATAAAGAAAAAGAAAAATTATCACTACAAGAACAAAGAAGAATAGAATGGAATCAATCTCTAATAACTGATGAAGATAGGAAATATTTATTAAATCTGCCATATTGCTATGAATTTTATTTGAGTGGTAGTTTAGTGAGATTATTTCATGCAACTCCTGAATCTATTGATAAACATGTGCTAAATCTTGATAGTATTGAAACAAAGTATAAAATGTTTTTACCAAGTGAAAAAACTTGTACACAGAATGTTGCAGATGTGGTTATATATGGGCATATTCATCATCCTTTCTTAGATAAATTATATAATAAAACATTAATAAATGTAGGAAGTGTTGGAAATTCATATGATGTTATAAGAAATGACAGCAAGGACAGTAGTAAGCTAGAAACGACCAAAAGCTACTATATGATTATAGAAGGAGAATATGGCTCGAGGGAATATACAGCTGATATTTCTTTTCAATTTATAAAGGTGCCATATAATATAGATAAAGAATTAGAAGATGAAAGTCTGAATATAGAAAGAGATAATTATCGTTTGGAATTAAAAGAAGGAAAGTATAGAGATATGACTAAAATAAAAGATAATTTTAGAAAACTGGGAATTAATGCAGATTTAATATAGGTGTAAATAGGTTTCAAAATGGACAATCCAGCTTTTTCACCAGATTTTTTCAAGATTTACAAGAGATAGATTAATTTTGAAAAAATAATTTTAAGGTATTTATATAAAAAAATTCAAGGTAGGAGTGATTTAAATGGAATTTTCATGGGGATTGATATATTTATTGGATACTATTTTGAAGGGATTTCAATATGGGTGGATAATATTAATTTCATTATTGATAATTATAATATTTTTAAGCATTAAAAGAAAATCAATAAAACATTATAAACAAATAATTGCGATATTAATACTGGTTTCTGTTTTTATAATATTTACAAGTAGATTGTGGGGACCAAAGTTTTATACTAATATAATAAACATACAAATAAACAAGAAAGAATCAATGATAGAAGAAAAATTAGAAAAAAAATACAACAAAAATTTCACCTTTTTATCAAAAGGCAAAACTAAAATTACTGATCCTTATGCAGGATCAACATTGGGTCAGGATATAACATATGATTATTCTGTTACATATAAATTTAAAGATGATGATGGAGTAATAGCAATTGTTGAATATAAAAAAGATTCAGGTTGGGATTATTATCAGGTTAAAAGAGCAGAATATGATATAGAACAAGCAATTTATCGCTATGCAAAAAAAAATGGTATACAAGATGAATTTTATGTTAAAGAATTGAGTAGATTTGAGTCAATAAAAGACAGTAAATTGGATTTACCACCTATAGATGATTTTATTAATAGAGAGATGGGAAATTCAGATTATTTATTATTTGTAATGCCAAAAGAAATAAAAAATTCTAAAAGTTTTATATTTAAAGCTTTAGAGACAATACTTACTGGAAAGCAACGTTTAACAGTATGTGAATATGTGGTAGCAGAGGATGAATATAAAAAAATTACAAATTATTACGAAGGTGATAAAGTTAAAAATAATATTGTTGAAGATTTAGATTATGATATGGATAAGAAAAATATTATTAAATACCAGTATTATGATTATAGTGCATATAAACAAAAATCTAATAAAACAACTAATTTTTGAGGTATAGTATAACATATGAAAAATAAGGAGGAAAATTAATATGCCAAGAGCTTTAATTACAGGAGCATCTTCAGGAATAGGAAAAGATATAGCCATTGAATTAGCTAAAAGAAATTATGATTTAGTTTTAGTTTCAAGAGATATAGATAAATTAAATAAAGTTAAGAAGCAAATTAATAATGTTCAAGTTGAAGTAATATCTAAAGATTTAAGTATTGAACAAAATTGTATAGATTTATATGATCAATTAAACAATGAAAAAATTGATATACTAATAAATAATGCAGGATTTGGGCTGTTTGGCGAATTTGCAGATGTATCATTAGAAAAAGAATTAAATATGATAAAAACAAATATAACAGCTACACACATCTTAACAAAACTATTTTTACAAAAAATGAAAAAAGAAAATTCAGGTTATATTTTAAATGTAGCTTCAATAGCAGGCTTTATGCCAGGACCATTAATGTCAGCATATTATGCATCAAAAGCATATGTAGTAAGATTGACACAAGCGATTAGAGAAGAGTTAAAAAAAGTAAAATCTAATGTCAAAGTTGGAGTATTATGTCCAGGACCTGTAGATACAAACTTTAATAATATAGCTGGAGTAACATTTAATTTACCAGCATTATCAAGTAAGTATGTTGCAAAATATACAGTAAATAAATTATTAAAAAACAAGTTTTATATTATTCCTGGAATACCAATAAAAGTAGTTAGATTTTTTGCAAAAATAATACCAGATAGTATAATGGCAAAGATGTGTTATAAAAATCAGGCTAAGAAAAAATGAAAAAATGATACAAACTGGAAAAATATGTTATAATAGTAATCGAAAATGAATAGGAGTACAAAATGAAAGAAGCATATCAATATATAGGAAAACAAGTTAAGGTAATTATAGATAGACCGATAGGAAGTCCTCATCCAGATTATCCAAAGTCGATTTATTTACTAAATTATGGTTATTTGCCAAATACTATAAGTGGAGATGGAAAAGAGATTGACTGCTATATACTTGGAGAAAATAATCCTTTAAAAGAATATGAAGGAACATGTATTGCTGTTATACATAGAAAAAATGATGATGATGATAAACTAATAATTGCACCACATGGAAAATCATTTACTAATAGTGAAATAATGACTTTAACGCACTTTCAAGAACAATACTTTGAAAGCGAAATTATTAGAAGTTCAGATTATTTAGAATATAACAAAAATATACCAGAATTATCAGTTACAAACCTAAATAATAGTTTGGAATTTTATAAATGTATAGGTTTCAAGATTGAATATGAAAGACCAGAGAATAAATTTGCTTTTATTTCATTTGGAGAAATACAATTTATGTTACAGGAAATATGTGATAATGATAAATGGGATGTTGCACCACTTTCATATCCTTTTGGAAATGGAATAAACTTTCAATTAGAAGTTGATGATGTAAATAAAATATATAAATCATTAAAAGCCAATAATTATAAAATTGCTTTTGAAATTGAAGAAAACTGGTATAGAAAAAATGATGTATTATTAGGAAATAGAGAATTTCTTGTACAAGATCCTGATGGATATTTATTAAGATTTTCTGAAGATATTAAATAATTGAAATTTGAAAATGAAACAGTTCTATTTTTCAAAAAGCATATAAGTGTTATAATGAAGATTAGTTTAATAAAGAGAATTTTTAAGTAATAGGAGAGTAATATGAAAATCGGAATAGATATAGATGATACTACTTTTTTTACAGTAAAATCTATGCTAAAGTATGGAAATATTTTTGAAGAAGAAATATCTGGAAAACCAATAGATAGAGATAATTTTGGTTTGATAAAAAACAGATATTATTTAAGTGCATTATATGGTTGGGATAATGAAACTAAATTTAAATTTTTTGACAAATATTATAAAAATGTTTTAGAAGAATGTGTAATGTTACCTGATGCAAATACAGTTATTCAGAAATTAAGAGAAGAAGGAGATACTATTCATTTTATTACAGCAAGATTAATGAATATAGCAGGTTGCGATACAGAAAGTATTACAAGAAATAGTTTAAAACAATACAATATTCCATATGACAGTTTAAATTTACATATATTTGATAAATTAAGCTTTTTTAAAGAATACAAAATAGATATATGTATAGAAGACAGTTATGAAACTTGTAGGCAAATGACAGATAATGGCATTAAATCAATACTTATGACTACAAAAATGAATTGTGATGTTGATAATCAAGAAATTAGTAGAGTAAATAATTGGAATGAGATATATGAAGAAATTGAGAAATTTAAAAATAAAACAATCTAAAAAAAGATAGAAGAGGAATTATAATGAAAAAATATTTTACTTCAGAAAGTGTTACAGAAGGACATCCAGATAAATTATGTGATTATATTTCTGATAGCATATTAGATGCTTTTATTGAAAAAGATACAAATTCAAGAGTTGCATGTGAATGTGTAGCGTCAAAAGGAGAAATCTATATTACTGGAGAGATTTCCTCTTCAGCTCATATTGATATTGAAAGTGTAACTAGAAATGCAATAAAAGAAATTGGATATAATGATGCAAATGTTGATATTGATTATAAGACTTGTAGGGTAACAATAAACATATCAAAACAATCGCAAGATATAGCATTAGGAGTAGATTCATCATTAGAAACAAAAAAAGGTGAATTTGAATCAATTGGAGCAGGGGATCAAGGCTTAATGTTTGGATTTGCTTGTTCGGAAACGAAAGAACTAATGCCACTTCCAATATCATTGGCACATAAATTGGCTGAAAGACTTACATATGTTAGAAAAAATAGTATTATTGATTACATCAGACCAGATGGAAAAGTCCAAGTAACAATTGAATATGATAATAATATTCCAATACGTGTTGATACCATAGTTGTATCTTCTCAACATAGACCTGATATAGAAATGGAGCAACTAAAAAATGATATAATGAAAAATGTAATAAAACCAATTGTTCCGAGTGAGCTGCTAGATGAAAATACAAAATATTTAATTAATCCTACAGGAAGATTTGTAATAGGTGGGCCTTTAGGAGATAGTGGACTAACAGGAAGAAAAATAATCGTTGATACATATGGTGGGTATAGTCGTCATGGAGGAGGAGCATTTTCTGGAAAAGATCCCTCAAAAGTTGATAGGTCAGCATCATATATGGCAAGACATATTGCAAAAAATGTGGTTGCTAATGGATATGCAAAGAAATGTGAAGTTCAGATTGCATATGCAATTGGGGTAGCAAAACCAGTTTCTGTTTATATAGATACATTTGGAACAAATACAATACCTGAAGAAGAAATACAAAATAGAATTAATAAACATTTTGATTTAACACCAACAGGTATAATCAACTATTTAGACTTAAAAAGGCCAATATATAAACAAACCACTAACTATGGACATTTTGGAAAAGAAAACCTTCCGTGGGAAAAGATTATTTCTTTTTAATTTGTCAAATTGAAATGTGCAAAAAGTACCCGGTCCCCAATTACCAAACTTTACATAAAACCATTGAAAAAATTTAATATTTATGATATAATATTGAATTAACATAAAGTGAGATGTAAATAATAAGTAAAATAGCCAGGTATTACGGACAAATGTAAAAAAATACCTGGTATTTCTAAAAATAAAAGGAGGAATGTATGAGACCAGAAGATTTTTTTGCTAAATTTTATTTAGATAAAGAAAAAGATATAGTGGTAAAATTGTTTAAGTCAGAAAATCCAGATGAGTTAATTTATGTTATAAGAACTCCAAATCATCATACAGGGAATTTAATCACTAATCTAGCAAAACTAGCAAATGCTGAGATTTCATATAGTGATAGTGGTGTCAAAATAATTCAAGGAACTTTAAAAGCATTAATAAATGATAATGGTGAGGAAGTATATATTTTTAGGCTTGGAGGAATCAAAGTTGCAAATATTTATCCAGATGGTAGAATTGAAAGAAAAGCAAAAATTCCTGCTATTATAAAACTATTTATGGCGCAAACAAAAGATTACAGACTTCCTGTAGAAAAGACAATTATTAAATCATATATTTTAAAACAATCTAAATTTAGAACAGATCTTCATACACATATTAATCAAATATTACAACCAGATTTGCTAATTGCACTTGGTATTAAACATCAAATTGGTTATTCTTTATACTATATAAAAAAACTAGGAATTGAATTGACTGAAAAACAAGAAAAATTTTTAAATAGAAAGAGAAAAGATGTTGAGAAAGAATATAAGAATTCTGATTTACTTGATAAACAATTAACAAGAAAAATTGATGACAATGTTTTTATTAATATTGCAGATTTAATTTTAAACAATATAGAAAAAGCTGAGAAAAATATAAATAGAATTAGAAACAGCTTGGTATTATTAAAAGATGGGCAAGCAGTTTTTACAAATCTTGAAAAAACAATTTTATACAGATATGCAATAATCAGAGGAAATACTGTACCAGAAAAAGAGAAAGTTGATTTAACAATAGATAAAGTAAAGAAACTAGAAGATGATGATGTTAGAAGTTCTTTGATACAGATGTTAAAAGATAAAGAGCCAGGAAATTGCTATGAAAATAATACATTTTTCCAAGATAAACTTTTATGGATAGCAAGAGAATATCAAAAGCAAGGTATAAGATATGTTGAAGTTGCAAATTCAACACTACCTAAAAAAGGATTAGCAGGAATTTCTAATATTGTAGATATGCATACTTTAATGCCAAAAATAGAAAAAGAAACAGGTGTAAAAATTAGATTTTTAGCAGCTGCAAGTAGAACTTTATATACAAAACAACAATTATTGGAGTGCCCAACAGTAATTAAAACTTTAGCAAAAAGTCCATATGTTGTTGGTATGGATTTAATTGGGGAAGAGATTAATAATGTTACAGACTTCTCAGATATAATAGGAGAAGTTATAGAGTATGCATTAAATGAAGATCCTGAATTTACAATTAGATTACATGCGGGCGAAACAGACGCATTTAAAGATAATATTGAAAAAGCATTAGATTGTGTTAAACTATGTGTTCCAAATGGGAAAAAGGCACCTCAAGTAAGATTAGGACATGGTTTGTATGTACCTGATTTAGATTCTAAAGATGGAAAAAGAATAATCAAAAAGATGAAAGATTTAGATGTTGTATTAGAATTCCAATTATCTTCAAATGTTAGATTAAATAATTTAACTGATTTAAATCATCATCCAATGAAAAAATATCTAGAAGATGGAATAAAATGTGTTCAAGGTACAGATGGATGTGGATTTTATGGAATAGATACAATAGATGAACAAATTGCTCTAAGAAATCTTCTTGGAATAACAGATGAAGATTTTGCAAAAATGAGAGCAGTTGAAGAAGAAATAATGGCAAGACGAGATAAATATTTTATAGAAAAATCTAAAAAGTTTGAAGAATTTTTAAATGGAAGAAGTATAGAAGATGCTCTAATGGAGGAAGAAGAAAAGCAACTTGCAAATATTGATTTAAATGAAGATGACATTCCAGATAATAAAGCATTAAATTCTTATAAAGTATTTGAAAATAAAATTGTTGATTTACCAACAAACAAAACACCTATAATTATAGCAGGTGGAAGCTTTAATGCTAAAGGAAGAATCACAATGACTAATGATGATACTAAAAATGCATTAAAAGAATTTTTAGAAAAAGTTGATGATAAAAATACTTATATAGTAATAGGTCATAAAATGCAAGGATATGAAAGAGCAGTTTTAGACATTTCAAAAGAACTTAATAAAAATTTTGATGTTACAGCTATTGTTCCAAAATTTGTTACTGAAGATGTTAGAGAAAATATAGAAAATGCAAATGGATTAAAAGGTATTTATGTATGCCCAGATCCTTCTGAACTAGGAATTTATAAAAGTTTTAACTATGAAATATTTGAAAGAAGAAATTCAGTAGTTGTTGCATTTGACGGTAATTCACCAGTATCAAATCTAATTCAAGAAGCAAAAAATGGAAAAGGAAAAGCTAAAATTTATGTAAATGCAGATGTAGATGTTTTAAAAGAGAAAGCAAATTCTTTAGATGGATATGTAAAGGTATTTAACAAAAATATAAATTTAGCTGATGAAGTATTAGATGATAATCCAGAGATAAAGATTTAATGCAATTATTAAAAAAATGAAAAGAGTTGTTCTATAAATTTATATAAAGATTAAAGCATGAGGTCGGAATTAGAAATGAGAGATGAGAGGTGAGATTATATATCACTTCACACCTCACACATCTTACTTCTGACCATATTTTAACTGTGAATTGTAATGCTTTGTTAGAAAATATAGAAAAAATCTAGTAAAAAAATGTTTACAAAACATCGAAAAATGTAGTATAATATTGAATAATTATATACGGAAAAATAAAAAATTAAAGGAGGATTTAAACATGGCAACATTTTTAACAGAAGAATCAAGAACATTTAATGAATATTTACTAATACCAAGATTAACTACAAGAGAATGCACACCAGATAAAATATCATTAAAAACACCACTTGTAAGACATAAAGTTGGAGAAGAAGCTGATATCTATTTAAACACTCCATTTATGTCAGCATGTATGCAATCTGTATCAGGAGAAGAGATGGGAGTAGCACTAGCTAGAGAAGGTGGAATTGCTATTATTTATATGTCACAATCAATTGAAGACCAAGCTAGAATGGTAAGAAATGTAAAAGAAACAAAATCTGGTTTTGTGACTAGTAAATGGAATTTAAAACCAGGAGATACATTAGCAGATATTTTAAGAATTAAAGAAGAAACAGATCATTCAACAATTCCTGTTACTGAGGATGGATCACCAAAAGGAAAGTTCTTAGGAATTATTACAAGTAAAGACTATAGATTATCAAGAGATAGCTTAGATAAAAAAGTAGAAGATATTATGACTCCTGCAGAAAAAATAGTTTCTGCTAAACCAGGTCTTACAATATCTGAAGCAAATGATATAATTTGGGAACATAAAATAAATTGTTTACCAATTATAGATGAAAACGGCAATTTAAACTCATTAGTATTTAGAAAAGATTATGAACAACATAAAGAAAATCCACTTTCATTATTAGATGAAGAAAAACGCTATAGAGTTGGTGCAGGTGTAAATACACGTGATTATGAACAAAGAATTCCAGCATTAGTTGAAGCTGGTGCTGATGTTTTATGTTTAGATTCATCAGATGGATATTCAATTTGGCAAAAAGAAGTTATAGAATGGGTACATAGTAAATATGATGGAAAAGTTAAAATAGGGGCAGGAAATGTTGTATCTAAAGAAGCATTTGATTATTTAGCAGATGCTGGAGCTGATTTTATAAAAATAGGAATTGGTGGAGGATCAATCTGCATAACACGTGAGACTAAAGGAATTGGTAGAGGACAAGCAACAGCGTGTATAGAAGTTGCAAAAGCTAGAGATGAATATGCTAAAAAGACAGGAATTTATATTCCAATATGTTCAGATGGTGGAATAGTTCATGATCATCATATAACACTTGCTTTAGCTATGGGATGTGATTTTGTTATGATGGGAAGATATTTTGCAAGATTTGATGAAAGCCCAACTCAAAAAGTAAAAATTAATAATGAATTTTTTAAAGAATATTGGGGAGAAGGTTCAAAAAGAGCTAGAAGTTGGCAAAGATATGATTTAGGTTCAAAAAATGAAAAAATGTCTTTTGTTGAAGGAGTTGATTCATATATTCCTTATGCAGGTTCACTTAAAGATAATTTAGGAGTAGCAATTAAGAAAATTAAATCAACAATGTCAAATTGTGGTTCAGCTTCAATAGAAGAATTCCATGAAAAAGCAATTTTAACACCTGTATCTAATCTTAGTATACAGGAAGGTGCAGCACATGATTTAACAGTCAGAGATGTGTAGGTTAAAAAATAATTACAATTTTGACTGTGTTAAAATTTAATTCTTTTTCAACGGAAAGTGATTAATAAGCAATACTCGTTTTTGATTTGTTTGGAGCAAGATATCTAATCATAAGTCAGCCAACAAATATATATTTATTGGCTGACAAGATAAAGTTAGTAATAATAATGGAAAGGAAAGTAAAGTAAATGGAAAAGTTGGCCATACTTGACTGTGGAGGACAATACACAAAAGTAATAGATAGAAGAGTTAGAGAATTAGGAGTAAAATCTGATATATTTCCTATAAATGTTAAATCAGAAGATTTAAAAGAATATCAAGCAGTTATTTTATCAGGTGGACCTAATAATATTGGAGAAAGTCAAAGATTAAATTTTGATAAAAAAATTTTTGAAATGGGAGTTCCTGTTCTTGGAATATGCTATGGAATGCAACTGATGTCAGATTATTTTGGTGGAGTTATAGATAGTAATATAAAAAAAGAATATGGACAATGTGAAGTATGGATAGATAATACTATGCCTATATTTGACGGGCTAGAACAAACTCAAAATGTGCTAATGAGCCATGGAGATAATGTAAGAAATACTCCTAATGGATTTAGTGTTATTGCAAAATCAGGAAATGCAATTTCTGGAATTGGTAACAAAGAAAAGAAAATGTATGGATTTCAATTTCATCCAGAAGTTGATTTAACTGAAAATGGAATGAAAATGCTTGAAAACTTTATAAGAAAAGTAGCAAATTATAAAGAAGTATATGCTTTAGAAGATAGAATTCAAACATCTATAAAAATGATTCAAGAAAAAGTTGGAAACAATAAAATTATTTGTTTAGTAAGTGGAGGAGTTGATTCAGCAGTTACAGCAGCTCTTTTAGTAAAAGCACTTCCAGCAGACAACATTTATGCAATTCATATTGATTCTGGATTTATGAGAAAAAATGAAAGTGATGTTGTATGTGAGAGCCTTCAAAAACTAGGAATGAAAAATTTAATTAGAGAAAATGCAAAAGATGTTTTCTTTAATACAATAGTTGAAACAGAAGAAGGACCTATTGGACCATTAGTTAAAGAAGTTGATCCAGAAAGAAAAAGAAGAATTATTGGAGAAGTATTTATACAAATTGCTAATAAAGTTATAGAAAGATTAGGATTAAATAAAGAAAATACATTTATTGCTCAAGGAACTTTAAGACCAGATTTAATTGAAAGTGGAAACCCTGATATAAGTGGATTTGCACATAAAATAAAAACACATCATAATGATGTAGAAATTGTAAGACAAGCTAGAAAAAAAGGATTAATTGTTGAAACAAATAGTGATTGGCACAAAGATGAAGTTAGAAGAGTTGCAAGAAAGCTTGGGCTAGATGAAAAAATTGCATCTCGTCAGCCTTTCCCAGGACCAGGACTAGCAATAAGATTAATATGCCATGATAAATCAAGTGAAGTTCAAATAACAGCTCAAGAGGTTGAAACTTTAAATAGTATTTTAAACAATACAAATCAAAAAGGATTTATATTACCAATTAAATCTGTTGGAGTTCAAGGGGATGCTAGAAGTTATAGAAATCTATGCTTGTTAGAAGGCGATAAATTAGATTTTAATTGGAATGAAATAACATCAAAAGCAAAAGAAATAACAGATAGAATAAATACTATAAATAGAGTTGGATATATTTTAAATAAGAGCAATTTTGATGGACAAATTAATTGCTATGATATGAGAATTGCAGATGAAAATGTAGATTTACTTCGTGAATTAGATAGCATTGTTACAACAAAGCTAGAAGATGCAAAAGTAAGCCAAACATTTGCAGTATTAATTCCAATAGGAATTTCAAAAAAATATTCAGTTGCAATTAGAACTTTTGTAACAAATGACTTTATGACTGGAAAACCTGGAGAAATTGGAAAAGAAGTTTCTAAAGAAAAAGTTCAAGAAATTGTAAATGAAATAGAAGAAAAATTTGGAGATAAAATTGAATTTGTTATATATGATGTAACAAGCAAACCACCAGCAACAACAGAGTGGCAGTAAGTATATAAAAATAGCATAAATTAACGTTCAGCCATATAAATATATATTTATATTTATATGGCTGAACGTTACTAGATAATGGCTATAGCTCATATTATTTATAATAGAGTTGATATATTAATATTTATCAAACAATCTCGGCTGCATTACGCATTAAATAAGAATTTTTAATAATGCTCCAATTACATTCGATTGTTTTCAAAATATTAATATATCAACTTTATCAGTATATTCAAAATTCAGAACCATTATCTAACAATGGTCGAATTATAAATTTTCTTAAAAGTATTGCCTATTTTTATTTTTTGTTGTAGAATATGCTGAGCGATAAAAATATAATATTAAGGGTGGTAAAAATGCAAAAGTTGGAACTTGCTCAAAATAAATTAATACAATATAATCAAGAAAAAATTTTGAGCGTATTAAATAGACTAGATGGAAATGAAAAGGAAGAATTAATAGAACAGATTTTAAAAATAGATTTTGAAGAAATAACAAAGTTATATAAAAATTTAAAAACAAAAGAACAAAGCCAAAAATGTGAAATTCAACCTATTGATTATATAGATAAAGATAAATTATCTTCAAGTGAAAAAGAAGAATTAGAAAATATTGGATTAAATATTATTAAACAAAATAAATATGCTGTAGTAACTATGGCTGGAGGTCAAGGAACTCGTCTTGGTTGGGATGGTCCAAAAGGAACATATAAATTAGCAAATGGAAAATATATATTTCAAATTTTAGCAGAAAAATTTATACAATTCAAATACCAATATGGTACATATCCATATTGGTATATAATGACAAGTGAGCAAAATAATGTTCAAACTGTAGAATTTTTTGAAAAAAATGATTATTTTGGATTAGATAAAGAAAAAATTAAATTTTTCAAGCAAGATAAATTGCCTGTTTTAACTCCAGAAGGAAAAATGGTAATTGAAGATAATAAAATTAAAACAGCCTCAAATGGTAATGGTGCAGTTTATGCTGGATTAATAAAAGAAAAAATGATTGATGATATGAGATTGAAAAACATTGAGTGGTTATATATTTCTGGGGTAGATAATATCATGGTTAAATTTATTGATCCAATATTTTTAGGACTTACAGTAAAAAACAATATGCAAATTGCTTCAAAGTCAGTTGCTAAAGCATATCCAGAGGAAAGAGTTGGAGTGTTTTGTAAGAAAAATGGGAAACCAGGGATTGTAGAATATATAGAGCTTACTGAAGAAATGAGAAATGACAAAAATGCAGAAGGAAATCTTATATATGGAGATGCAAATATTGTAAGTCATTTATTGAATGTTGATATTATAGAAAAAATTACATCTCAAAAAATGCAATATCATTTGGAAGTAAAAAAAGGTTTATATAAATTTGAATCATTTGTATTTGATGGGTTTAAAGCAATGGATAATATGTTTGTTATGAGGGTTAAAAGAGAAGAAGAATTTGCTCCTATAAAAAATAGTGAAGGAGTTGATAGCCCAGCGACTGCTCTTGAAATATATGAAAATTCTAAAAAATAATTTGTCGAAAGAACACGAACGATTTTTATACAAAATAATCAAAAAATATTGTATATTTTTTTTAATGTAGTAGAATAGTATTGAAAAGGGTAGTCATAATATTAATGACCCAAAAAAGCAGACATCCCGAAATGTCTGCTTTTATCTTATCATTTCGAGGTCTATGACCTAAAATATAGTATAACATATTCATAAAGCAAAGTTTGTCATAATTTGTCGAAAATATAAAAAATCAAAAATTTCTTGTTATAATTAGAAATTTGTGATAGTATACTTATGTAAGGAGTGATAAAAATGGATAAAATTAAAATTGAAAACTTATACAATCTAGAAGAAACAATTGCAAAAGATATATTTAAAGGATGTGAATTTCCTTGGGAAGTATTACCTAAAATTAAAGAATATATAATAGAACTTGGAAATTCATTAGACAAAGAAAAATTTGAAGAAATAAAGCCAAATGTTTGGGTAGCTAAATCTGCAGAAATAGCAGAAACAGCATGTATAAATGCACCATGTATAATTGATGAAGAGGCAACTATCAGGCATTGTGCTTTTATTAGAGGAAATGCTATTATTGGAAAGGGCACAGTAGTTGGAAATTCAACAGAATTAAAAAATGTAATATTATTTAATAAAGTTCAAGTTCCACATTATAATTATGTAGGAGATTCTATTTTAGGCTACAAAGCACATATGGGAGCTGGCGCAATTTCATCAAATCTTAAATCAGATAAAATGCTAGTAATGGTTTCTTTTGATGGTAAAAAAATAGAAACGAATTTAAGAAAATTTGGAGCTATGATTGGAGATAATGTAGATGTAGGTTGTAATTCTGTACTTAATCCTGGTACAATAATAGGAAGAAATACAAGCATTTATCCATTATCATGTGTTCGTGGATATGTAGAAAAGAATTCTATTTATAAAAACAAAAATGAAATTGTTGAAAAAAGAATATGAAATTAAAAAATAAGAAAAATCAATTCAGATTTTTCTTATTTTTTTCACAGAAGGACGATTAAAAAATAGGTGGAAAAGAATTAAATTTTGACAAGGCAAAAACTTGCGAAAAAAGCGGAGTGTACGAGTGGTACATTGCTGAGGCTGTTCGAACGATAGTGAGTTACAGCCTCAGTATGCCTGTGGTAGAGCATTTTTAAGCAAGTTTTTAACACAGTCAAAATTGTAATTATTTTTCACCATTAGTTTCCGGGGATGAAATAATCTACAACCCCATATATCAACGCCCCAATAATTGCAGCCATCCAAGAAATTGAATATCCTGCAACAAAAAATTGAGTAACATATAATGTTATTGCAGCTAAGGCAAATCCAACAAAACCTTTACCAAAGGGACTAGCATTTAAACCAGTAAATTTAATAAGTAAATAATCCATAACAGTTAATATTATAGTTGCAATTGCCAAAGTCCATATATTATTAATTGTAAATCCAGGTGTAAAAAATGCAGTTATAGCAAGAACAACAGCTGCAGCTATAAATCTACCTAAAATTTGCAAAACTGTATTTGAAACTGTTGATTCATTAGTTCTACTTTGAGTTTCTGACATTTATTTATCCTCCTTTTATTAGAATTCATGATTTTTGGAAAGAAAAATCCATATATTATATTGTTTACAATAAAAATAATTTTATACAAAAGAATAAAATCTTAATTTTTGCAAATGATAATATTATATGTTTTGATATAAAAAGTAATACTTTTAAATCTTTAAATAAATGATGTAGTAAGTATGAGGTATAAGATGGAAAATTCTACTTTCGACTTCTTACCTCCGACATCGTTATGGAACAGAGGTCAATTTATGTTAATTATATTTTTTAGGGCAATTGTTTTATATATTCTTGTATTAATTGTTATGCGACTTATGGGAAAGAGGGAAATTGGACAACTTCAACCTTTTGAACTTGCAATTGCGATTATGATAGCAGATTTAGCCTCTATTCCAATGACAGATACAGGTGTTCCGATATCAAATGGAATAGTTCCGATTCTCGGACTACTTGTTATGCATTTATTAATATCAATATTAAATTTAAAAAGTATAAAAGCAAGAGAAATAATTTGTGGAAAACCTCGTATTTTGATATATAGAGGAAAGATTGATGAAAATGCTCTAAAAAAAGAAAGATTTACGTTAAACGAATTACAAGAAAGATTAAGAGACAAGAATATTGTGAACGTTTTTGATGTAGAATATGCAATTCTTGAAACTAGTGGACAAATTAGTGTTATAGAAAAATCAAACAAAAGATATACAATTCCAGAAGATTTTGGGATTACCCCAGAATATGAAGGAATACCATATGATTTAGTGGTAGATGGAAAAGTGATGACTAAAAATCTAAAAAAGTTAAAAAAAGATTATAAATGGCTAGAGTCTGAAGTTCTAAAGTTTGGATACAAACCAGATCAAGCACTTTTAGTTACTATAGATGGAAAGGGACAAATTTTCTCCCAAAAAAAAAATACGATTGAAAAATAATTACAATTTTGACTTTGATATAGAAATTAAGGAGTGTGAAAATGCATAAAGAAATATCTATTATAATAATGATTATTCTGGCGATTTTTATTGGTGATTTTATAACACAAAAATATACAAAGAAAAATGTAGAATCTTTAACTAATGAATTAAATGAGTTAAAGCAAAATATTATTAATAATTCTAGCTATAATGCAAATGAAAAAACCAAAATCATTCAAAGTAAAATAGATAATGTACATCATAAATTATCATATTATTTAGAACACAATGAAATAGAAAAAATTGAAACAACATTTACTTCATGTAAGAGCTTTGTAGAAACTGGAGATTATAATGAAGCAATATGTGAAGTTGAAAAGACTATTTTTTTGGTTAATCATTTAAGTGACAAGTATTCTTTTAACTTAGATAATATTTTTTAAATATTATTCCTGTATATAATTGAATAAATAATCAAATATATTTGATTACATAAGGGAAAAATATTGTAGGGGCGATTTTAATCGCCCGAAATTTTAATCCTGATATAATATATACGACGTAATAAAAAGATCTTATAAATCATTTGAAAAATACAAATATTAAAAACAAACACCAATAAATAAATTTAATGTTTAATCCGTTAAATATGTTTTAGAAACATATCATGTAAAATGGAATATATAATAAAATGGAAAAATTTTTTAGATGGGCGATTAAAATCGCCCTTACACTTTTTCTAGAATTAAAAATTTATAGTGAACGGTTAAAATCCCAAAAATTAATCAAAAAACCATTGACAAGCACAGAATTATATAGTATAATAGTTTTCTGTAATCCGCTTAGTCAAGGTTTGAAAATGTTG
>CAMZHI010000016.1 GCA_947306755.1 uncultured Clostridia bacterium
ACTATATTATACCAAATAAAATTTAAAATGCAACAATTTTAAAAAAATAATTTTTGTTACAGTTACAGTGGTTATATTCACAGTTCAATAAATATATATTTTTTCATTCCGTTTGGTGTCGCAATTCTCTTATGTTCAATTATATAATAGATTATATAATTGAACTATATCTGTGAATTGCTCCAGTCGCCCTTCGCTTACGCTACGGTTGCTCGCCTTACGCACTTCATTCAAAAATATATATTTATTAATCTGTGAATATAAACTTACAGTCCTAAAATCGATTTATCTCTATCCTGCTATTTTGAATAATTTTTTTATTTATAACTGCAATTTGCAATATTGGCCAATGTAATTGCATCTTCAAATGTTTCACAGCTTAGTATAAACCCAGCATTATGGCAAAATCGAGCACCTTTTACCCCTGTTATATTTTGTAATTCTTCATCTCTTTTTCCTCTCCAGCTTTCTGGTAATAGCTTTCTATTTTCAAAGCTTCCAATCTCAACTGGAACTGCATATACGTTATATCCGCCTCTTTTTGAAGGGAATACTACAAAATTAATTTCTTTTGCCTTTTCTTTTTCTGAATTAACTATAAAATCTTTCCATGGTACATATTTTTCTAATATTACTATTCCATTTTTAGATTCATCTATTGCCTTATCTACAATTTTTTTTGCTTTCATTTTTGAAATTGTATCTGCTAAAAATTCATCAAACACACTATTTGCAAATTCTAATGCTCTAATGAAGTTTTTATCATTATCTATTTCTTCATCCCATTTTGAATTAAATATGCAAATAATATATGCAATATGTACATTTCTATAATTTGCTTGTAGTTTTGGAAGTTGACCATTATCATTTGAATCTATAAATTGGATAAAATTTTTATCAATATAGTCAAAAGTATATTCAATATCTTCTACATTATATTTTTCTAATAATTGTTTTCCAAATGCTTGCCAGATTAGACCACATGCTGCATATTTTATACCATTTGGTCTTTTACCATTTCCTCCTAGTTGATGATGATCATACTTTCCTGCTCCTATATCATAGACCAAAACATCTCCATTAGGCTTTTCTATCAATTCTGGAATACGTATTAATACAATTTCAGGTAATATTTTTGAAAGAATTAATGTTGCGAAAATTTCATCTGCATGAAAAGTTCCACTATGTGTAATGCAATTTGCTTCATTTATATTTTTAGTAAGTTTTATATTCATATCTATTTTTACCTCATCTAAAATTTTTCTACTTCATTTAATATTTTATACTAATTGAAATAAAAAAACA
This sequence comes from uncultured Clostridia bacterium, assembly GCA_947306755.1. Taxonomy (GTDB): domain Bacteria; phylum Bacillota; class Clostridia; order TANB77; family CAG-508; genus CAG-269. The sequence goes on from CAMZHI010000016.1 coordinate 1,306, forward strand.
AGTATAAATTTTTTGAAAAATAATTTTCTATTTTGCTTGATATCTAGATATTTTTATTATATAATACTTATAAATTTTTTGAAAGAGAGGAATAATTATGATAGACATTAAATTTTTAAGAGAAAATCCAGATGTTGTAAAAGATAACATTAAGAAAAAATTTCAAAATGAAAAAATAACTCTAGTTGATGAAGTTATCGATTTAGATAAAAAATATCGTGCTTCAAAATTAAATGGAGATAATCTTAGACAGACAAGGAAAAATTTAAGTAATCAAATTGGATCCTTTATGAAAAATGGAGAAAAAGAAAAAGCAGAAGAGATTAAAGTAAAAGTTGAAGAAATTAATAAACAATTAGAACAGAATGAAGCTTCAGAAAATGAGCTTTCTGAAGAAATAAAGAAAAGAATGATGCGAATACCAAATATTATGCACGAATCTGTTCCTATTGGAAAAGATGACAGTGAAAATGTTGAAGTTCAAAGATTTGGTGAGCCAATAGTTCCAGATTATGAAATTCCTCATCATGCAGATATTATTGCAAAATTCAATGGTTTAGACAAAGAATCTGCTGGAAGAACAAGTGGAGTTGGTTTTTATTATTTAATTGGAGATATTGCTAGGCTTCATGAAGCAATGCTTGCATATGCTAGAGATTACATGATTAATAATGGTTTTACATATGCTATTCCCCCATTTATGATTCGTTCAGATGTTGTTACAGGTGTTATGAGTTTTGAAGAAATGGATGCTATGATGTATAAAATCGAAAATGAAGATTTATATTTAATTGGAACTTCAGAGCATTCTATGATAGGAAAGTTTAAAGATCAAATAATAAAAAAGAATGAGCTTCCTATTAATATGACTTCATATTCTCCATGTTTTAGGAAAGAAATTGGTTCTCATGGTTTAGAAGAAAGAGGATTATATCGTGTTCATCAATTTGAAAAACAGGAAATGATTGTTATATGTGAGCCTGAGGAATCTATGGATTGGTATAATAAAATGTGGAAATTAAGTGTTGATTTATTCAGAAGCTGGAATGTTCCTGTAAGACAACTTGATTGTTGTTCTGGAGATTTAGCAGACTTAAAAGTTAAATCTTGTGATATTGAAGCTTGGAGTCCAAGACAGAAAAAATATTTTGAAGTATGCAGTTGTTCAACTTTAGGAGATGCACAATCTAGAAGACTTGGAATTCGTGTAAAAGGTGAAAATGGAAATTATTTTCCACACACTTTAAATAACACTGTTGTTGCAACACCTAGAGGTTTAATTGCAGTTCTTGAAAATAATTATAATGAAGATGGAAGTATTACGGTACCAGAGGTTCTTCGTCCATATATGGGCGGGTTAAAACGAATTGAAAAATAATTACAATTCTGTATTTTATATTATAGTAATACTCGTTTTTGATTTGTTTTAAGATAGAAAAGTTAGGAATTTAAAAATATGATAATAAAAAACCCAAGATTTGAAATTTCAGCAGTAAAACCATCTCAATATCCTAAAAATGATTTACCTGAAATTGTTTTAGTAGGAAAATCTAATGTTGGAAAATCAAGTTTTATTAATACAATGATTAATAGAAAAAAATTGGCTCGAACAAGTTCTGAGCCTGGTAAAACTAGACAAATAAACTTTTACAATATTGATGAAAAGTTTTATTTTGTTGATTTACCAGGTTATGGATATAGTAAAATGTCAAAACAAGAACAAGAAAAAGTTGGAAGCTTTATAGAGCAATATTTATTTAATAGCAAAAAGATTGCTTTAATTATCTTTTTAATAGATATAAGACACTCTCCTACTGAAAATGACAGGCTTATGTATAACTATATAATTTCAAGCAATAAACCATTTTTAATACTTGCAAATAAAGCAGACAAAATTGCACCAACTAAAGTTATTCCAACATGTGAATCTTTGCAAAAAGAACTTAATCCTTTAATGGATAATATAATGCTTCCATTCTCTTCTGAAAAGAAGATTTATAAAGATGATGTATGGGAAATTATTGAAAAAGTTGTCAATGGGGACGGACCTTTTTGACAACTTTTCTATTTAACATTAAGTTTTCTAATTGTTTCTCTTCCTATCCCTAGTTTTTCTGATATGTTTCTTAATGAATATTTATACTGTTTTATCATTATTTCCACTATATTGCTTAATAAATCTTTATCATTCTTTAACTCAATTAAATCAATATTATTCTTTTTAAGTATTTCTTTTAACATAAACTCACAACACATATTAGTATCCTCTTCCGTATCTATAAATGACATACAATCTTCATTATTATAGAGGTCAATTTTCTTATTATAATTAGAATATGGATATTCGTCTGGGCTCTTACATATACCAGCCTTAACAGGGTTCTCATATATATATCTTATACAATTATACATATGTTTTTCAGAATATATTCCTTGAGACTTAAATCTATCTCTAAAAACATATCCCACTCTATTATGCTTCTTATTATAATATCTACTAAATTTAACATTAACTCTTTTCATAAATTTACTCATCTCATCAATATTTTCACTTTTAATTAAAATATGAGTATGATTATTCATTACACAATAAGCTATTATTTGTATATTGTGTTGATTATTAAGCTCGTATAACAGTTTTATATAATATTTTATATCAATTGAATCATTAAATATATAACTTTTATTAATTCCTTGAACCATAATATGAAATAAATTGGTTTTAAGTTCACTTCTTGCTTGTCTTGACATTATTAACTCCTTTTTTATTTTTGAAAAAAAACATGATATAATTCTTATTCATTATATCATGTTTTTTTTCAAAAATTTGTCAAAACTTGTCGAAAATCAATTTTTTTTACTGGTTGTCAAAAAGGTCCGTCCCCATTGACAACTTTTCCAGTTCTTTAATTTTATCTCTTAACTCTGCTGCTTGCTCAAATTCCATTTTGCTTGCATGCTCTAACATTTTGTCTGTTAATCTACCTATTGTGTCTTTTATGTCTTCATCTTTATTATCTTTAAATTCAACCTCTATGTCTTCTACTTGTACTGCTTTTATTGAGTCTCTTACTGATTTTTGAATAGTTTTTGGGGTTATTCCATGTTTTTCATTATATTCCATTTGAATTTTACGTCTTCTGTTTGTTTCTGTAATTGCTTTTTCCATTGAGTCTGTAAGTTCATCTGCATACATTATAACTGTTCCATCTGTATTACGAGCTGCTCTACCTATTGTTTGTATTAAAGATCTTTCTGAACGTAAAAATCCTTCTTTGTCAGCATCTAAAATAGCTACTAATGAAACTTCTGGAATATCTAAACCTTCTCTTAAAAGGTTTATTCCTACTAAAACATCAAATTCTCCCAGTCTTAAATTTCTTATTATTTCCATTCTTTCTAATGCTTTTGTATCTGAATGCATATAATTTACTTTTATGTCTAAACTTTTTAAATATGAAGTTAAGTCTTCTGCTTGTTTTTTGGTTAAAGTTGTAACTAACACCCTTTCCCCTTTTTCTGCTCTAATTCTAATTTGCTCTATTAAATCATCCACTTGATTTGTAACTGGCTTAACTTCAATTTTTGGATCTAAAAGTCCTGTAGGTCTTATTATTTGTTCAACTACATTGTCTTTAGCGTGTTCTTTTTCATAATCTGCAGGTGTTGCACTAACAAAAACAACTTGATTTATTCTTTGCTCAAATTCATTAAATTTAAGAGGTCTATTATCATAAGCTGATGGTAACCTAAAACCATAACTTACTAAAGAATCTTTTCTAGATTTGTCCCCATTATACATTGCCCTAACCTGTGGAATAGTTGCATGTGATTCATCTATTAAAAGTAAAAAATCTTTTGGGAAATAGTCAAATAATGTATATGGTGGAGAACCTGGCTTTCTTCCTGATAAATGTCTTGAATAATTTTCAATTCCTTGGCAAAATCCGGTTTCTTTCATCATTTCTATATCAAAATTGGTTCTTTCTTCTATACGTTGTGCTTCTATCAACTTATTTTGCTCTTTAAAATACTTAATTCTTTCTTCTAATTCTTGTTCTATTGTTATAATTGCTTTATCCAATTTATCTTTTGATGTTACATATTGAGATGCAGGTGGCACTAATACATGGCTTCTTGTTCCAATAGATTTTCCTGTTAACGGATTTATTTCTGAAATTTTTTCTATTTCATCTCCCCAAAACTCAATCCTTAAAGCTGCTTCACTTGTAGATGATGGATATATTTCTAAAATATCACCTTTAGCTCTAAATGTTCCTCTTTTAAAATCTATTTCATTTCTTGAATATTGCATAGAAACTAGCTTTTTCATAACTCTATCACGAGAAGCATTCTGACCAGGCCTTAAAGACATCATCATCTCTTGATAATCTATAGGGTCACCTAATCCATAGATACAACTAACAGATGCAACAACTATTACATCTCTAGTTTCAAATAGTGATAGTGTTGCAGAATGGCGTAATTTATCTATTTCATCATTGATTGATGCATCTTTTTCAATATAAGTATCAGATTGAGCTATATAGCTTTCTGGTTGATAATAATCATAATATGATACAAAATACTCTACTCGGTTCTCTGGAAAAAACTCTTTGAATTCCGAGTACAACTGTCCAGCTAAAGTTTTATTATGTGCTAAAACAAGAGTCGGTCTTTGAACTTTGTTTATTATATTTGCCATGGTAAATGTTTTTCCACTTCCGAGTAACTCCTAATAACGTCTGAAATTTTTTTCCAGACTTTATACCACTACTTAAATATTCAATTGCTTCTGGTTGGTCACCTGTTGGTTTATAATTTGAAACAAGTTTAAACATTTGGCCTCCTGTTAATTTTTAACTGTCCTTTTTTGAACTTTTTTGCATTAATCTTTTAATTGCAAATGTTAATCCTATACATATTGGAAAAAATGGTGTAAAAGGTCCTATCCAAAAAAGAGACATAGTAGTTGCCATTGCTAATCCCCACTTTAATTTAAATATTCTATAAAGTATAATTCCCCCCCAAATTGGAGTATGAACAATAAACATTGCAAATAAAAATATTACAAATGTTCTATAATCTTTACATTCTTCTTTAATCCATTTAAAAAAGCTAATTAGTTTTTCTTTTAATTTCTTCATTTTTATTCCTTATATTTTAATAACTGTATATAATTTATTTGATTGGTTCTCCTAATACTTTTTCAGTGTTTTGTAATTCTAATTTTAATGTATTGTATAAATTTTGGCTAATGTTGCCTTTACCATCTTCAAAGTCTTGCATTTCTTGTCTAACATCTAATAAAATATATCTATTTTGAGCACCTTTTCCTCTATCATAACAATATACTGGAACATAATCCACACTATCAATAGATATTTTTCCTGTTTCACCTTTTTTTGTGATTTTCATATCTAATATTGCAGTACTTCTTGTATGTTCTTTAACTTGTGCTGAAATAAAATTACCTAGAGCATATACAACAAATACATCCTTTTCAGTTCCATCATTAAGAGTGATTGTCCTTTTTTCCATAGGTTCGATTACATGAGCATGGTTTCCAATTATTACATCAACACCATTTTGAAATAGTAAATCTGCTAATTGCTCTTGCTCCTTATTTTGTTTTTGAGCATATTCAATACCCCAGTGCATACTTGCACATATTAAATCAGGCTTTTGTTGTTTTGCAAGTTCTATCTGTTCTAGAATAAAGTCATTATCAATTAAATTAACCATATATTCTTTTCCACTTGGAATATTAATACCATTTGTACCATATGTAAATGCGATAAATGCAATTTTCATTCCATTTACTTCTTTTATCAAAACTGTGTCTTGCTCTTCTTTTGTTCTATTTGTTCCAGTATGGCTAATACCTATTCTATCTAAATTGTCTAATGTATTTACTATACCTTTTGAACCTTTATCCATACAGTGATTATTAGCAGTTGAAACGACATCCACACCTATATCTTTTAAAGCTACTCCTAATTCCTCTGGTGAATTAAATGTTGGATATCCTGAATAACCAACTTCTTTTCCTGTAAGGGTAGTTTCTAAATTTCCAATTGCAATATCTGCTTTTTCAGTATATTTTCTTACATTTACAAATGCTGGTGTAAAGTCATATGATTTTGTAGTTGAATTATATGCAGTTTGATAATTTGTATTATGGCACATTACATCTCCTATTGCTACAAAATCAATTGTTATGTCTTCTGGAATAGTTGCTACAGTGCTACTTGTTTCAGAAGCATCTTGTTTTGACACTTTATTAATTATTCTGCTTATTCCAAAACCAATAAAAAAAATAATTGCAATTAATACTACACAGGCTGTTGTTAATTTATAATAATTGATTTTTCTTTTACTCATAATTACTACATTCCTTTCTATCTAATAAACACTCTTACTATTCCTTATTATAGAATATAAAAAAACAAATTTCAACAAATCTTCGCAAAAAACTGGATGTTTTTTATATTTCCACTTCCACATTTACTCCGTCAAAAGAAATATTTTTATATTCCATTTCCTTTAAGTCATTTGGAATTTCTTCTGTAGTTCCTTCAAATACTATACTTTCATTTTTTATAATTTTTATATTTAATAATCTTAATTCCTTTATTTTCATAAATATCACCAATATAATACTATCTTTCTTTTTTGATTTTGTCAATTGTTTTTCTAATCATAGTCATTAAAAAGCTATAAAAATACATCTTTATTGACAATAAAAAGTCTTAATACTTGTCATTAAGTACTAAGACTTTTTAGATTTTTTATTGCATCTTTAAGACTTCTATAGCTTCTTCCATTTCTTTGTTTTCTTTTTCAATTTGCACTGTTAAAAAAAGTACCCGGTCCTAAATTGAAAATGTGGCAAAAATTTAGGTACCTGTGTATTAGGTACCTGTAACATAAATCAAACTTCTTTATATTTATTATACAGATTAGATGTATAATTAATTATTCCCACTCTAACTAATCTTCCGACAATAAAGCTCATAGGGATTTTATTATCTTTAGATATTTTTAATAGCTTCTTTTCTGTATAATCATTTTCAATATCTTTCCAAATATTCTTTCCTATCATTGTATTTAAAGCAAATTCATCTGCTCTTTGTTCTTGTTTTTCATCACCTTCAATTATAATCTTATTCTTAGCCTCGTTATAATCACTTTTACAATGCCCTAACTCATGAAAAAGTTCAAAGAAAAATGAATCTTTTCCTTTATAATTTTGAGTAACATAAATTGCTGGATTCTTTCCTTTTACTCTGATACATCCTCTAACTTTAGTTCTTGCCAATGCTTTTTCAACAACAAAAAATATTCCATAATTATTTAGAATTTTTGTTATATTCTCTATTGAAAAATTATTATAAGCTTCTAATTTTAAATCTTCTATTAAAAAGTCAAACGCTATTGGAATATATTCTTTAACTTCTTGTTTTTTTGCAAGTTCATCACACCTGGCTATCCATAAACTAATTTTATTTATATCTTCTCCTGTCTTTTTAAATAAAGTCTTTTCTTGAACCATATTTAATGCATCTAAATCAGAAACTTTTAGAAAATCCATTAAATCCATATAATTTTGAATTGCATTACTTGAATCTTTAAAATCAATCCAATTTCTTTTGATAAGTTCATTCATAAAAAAATTATTTTTAATCATATCTTGAATATTATTTTCATCACCATATTTTCTTTTTAAATATTCTGTTACCAATTTTCTATTTTCAGCATTAATAATAAATTCTATAGGTATCCCTGTTAAATGATATATTTGAGCTGCTTTTTCAAGTGTTATAGATATTTTACAATTTAAAATTTCATTCATATGTTTTTGCGAAACACCCAATCTGCTTGCGAATTCTGTTTGAGATATATTATTAAATTCTAAATAATCTTTTAAGTATTTTCCAAATCCTAACATTTTGGCCATCCTCCTTTCTATCCATCACCATAATGTTTGTTATCTATTTTCAAAAATTCTAATTCATTTATTTCCACAACATTATATGGATATTCTCCTATTGGCTTAATATATAATCTTATTTTTTCATTAATATTAGCTGTATAAATCTCTTTTAAATTTTCCTTTTTTTGCCTAATTCCATATACTATACTTAATGGGTTAAGTAATAGTTCTTTGAAATTTTGAGAATCTAATATCAATTCCTCAATATTTAAAATCCTCTCGATTTCTTTATTTAAATGTTTATTTTTGATTTTTTTCTTATACTCTTTTAAATATGTTTTTCCTTTGATGATTTTCAAAAAATGCCCCTATATATTATTACTTGTTTAGTTATAATATATCAAATTATTTTTCTTTTGTCAAGAAAAATCGTTCGACAAAATTCGACAATGTGCAAAAAAGTACCCGGTCCCAATTTGCACTGTTAAAAAAAGGACCCGGTCCCAAATTGAAAATGTGTCAAAAATCTCCGGTACGAGTGACAACATTTGCCAAATGTATTGACATTTGTGTTGTTTTATGTTAACATATTGTTGTGAATATTTTAATGAAAGGAAGATAAAAATGGCATTTTATAAAAAAACAATACCAATGCATACATCAAAAGAAGAAAAAACATCAGGTGAGTCTGAACCTAATAACTCAGAGGATGTTCAAACAAATCCAGATAATAATTCAACATCAGATAATTATAATCCTAATACTGCATTCAGAAAACGTTTTTCTCTTTTGGGTAATTCTATTTTAGCTGGTACTAAAAAGGTTCAATCAACAGCTGCAAATTTTAAATACATTTGTGGAGGTCTCTCAGTTGCAAAGCATCCATGGCTTTTTGACTATTATAATAATTATAGCGGAGCCGAATATGCAATTGATCATCTTGGAGCTGAAAATGATAGAAATGTGGAAATTTTTTTTAAAGAAGGCGGTTTGGGAGAATATGATAGAATCGAAAAAAAATTAGTAGATAGACCATTTACTTGGCTTTCTAATACAAGCTATACCAATTCACCTGAAAAAAACGAAGCATCGACAGATGATTCTAAACAAGCAGAATCTGATGAGAGTAACGATATTATTGTTATTTATCCAAAAAAGACTCATAATGTTAGACGCATTGGTATTCGTAGTAACGGCAATAAACCAGGTAGCGACAGATAAAACAAAAGATAACAGTGATATATCTAAATAATACTAGACTATTTAAATACCAATTTTAAACCGTACTATATTATAAATGTGCGGTTTTTCTATTAAATTTTTTTATTATTTTTAATTCAAGCATATGCTAATTTACATAATTTCTCTAAAAGGTTGATTTTTTTTACAATTTATGGTAAAATATAATTATTACAGGGAAGCACACCTCCCGGAAATTACCAATGGTGTGCCAGCGTGCCTGTCCTACTCTGAAAAGAGTATGCGCGTTGTATTAGGAGGAACTATGACTAATCGGCTAATACTCGTTAACAATTCATTAGTTAATCCATGGAATAGAGTAATGATGTTAACAGGACCATTCCTAATGTTTGTTTTTATTGATTATATAGGGCTAATAACAGGTTTTCAATCTGAAATCCTAACTAGTGTTTTTTTCTTTTTGGCAGTAATAATTCCTGCTGCAACTCCACTGGAAGCTATATCGGAGAGTATAATCGGATGGTTACTATTTCAATATGTTTTCCGTCCGAAATTTGTTGCTGGATTATTCGGTTTTCATTGGTGGCATCATGAAAGTGCCTGTGCAGGAGTATTTACTCTAATATTTATGGATCTCTTTGTACTAGCTATCTTAGCTAGTCAAAGAGCATCAGGTAGACAAAAAAATAATCGGTTAGTCCTTCTTAACAATTCATTATCGGATCCATGGAATAGAGTAATGATGTTCACAGGGCCATTCTTAATGTTTGTTTTAATTGATTATATAGGACTAATAACAGGTTTTCAATCTGAAATCCTAATTGGTGTTTTTTTCTTTTTGGCAGTAATGATTCCTGCTACAACTCCATTGGAGGCTATATCAGAGAGTTTATTAGGATGGTTACTATTTCAATATATTTTCCGTCCGAAATTTGTTGCTGGATTATTCGGTTTTCATTGGTGGCATCATGAAAGTGCCTGTGCAGGAGTATTTACAATGATAATAGTGGATATTGTTGTAATGTTCATTTTAGTCAGGCAATCTGACTAAAACTCAGAGCCTAGGACAGGGGCTCTCTTTTTTTTTTTACCTTAAAAAAATCGATGCAACACTTAATGTATTGCATCAATTTAAATCTTATTTTAAATCCACTATTTAATTATTATACTTCCTAACCACACCCTCAGGAATTTTTCCCAAGCTATCTGTTAATTTTTTATTTTCTCGTTCCAAAAATTCTATTTGAAACTTTAGATTTGATATAATCTTATCTTTTTTTAATATAGCACTTTCATTAACATTTTTTATTTCCATAGCCTTTTTCATATAGGCTTTTTTTAATTCATTTACTTTTTGTAAATTTGAAATATGTCTTTTTTCTACTTGTTTATTATATTTTTGTAATCTATTCAAATTAAACTTAATAAAGCTTTCTCTTACCATATTATTATATCTAGTGTAGCTTTTAAATATATTTTATTATTATTAAAAGCTACACTGCCTTTCATTATTATTTCTTAACGAACAATATGTTCCTCATAGATGATTAAACCTTTGAATTATTATATTAAAAACTTGTAACAGTATTTTTAATATATTTTTTTCTGATATCTTCTGGAATATTGTATAGAGTTGTTCTTAATGATTCATTTTGTGATTTAACACTCTTTAATTGTTCTTGTAGTTGCTCAATTTCCTTGGTTTTATCAGCTATAGTTTGTCCAAATTGTTTTCTGTAATTATTTAGCATTGAATCACTATCTTCTATTATTTTTTTTACATTTTCAAAATCAGCATTATCTTGTAGTGTTAATTTAACAAAATTTTCATAATTTTGAATTATTTGTTGTTGTAGTTCATTAGTCATCTATACCAACTCCTTCCTTATACTCTTCCGATTCTTCTTTCACTCCTAAATCTTCCATTGCTTTAGAAACCATATCATTTAATTTTTTAGAATTTTGAGATTGAATTAGTATTTTTTCTAATTGTGCTTGACTTAATAATCCAGCAGTTTTAAGTGTATTATAAAATGTTTTTAAATCATATTCACCATTATTAAAATTTTTTATTATATATGCCATTTTTCTTTCGCGAGCAGCATTTTGTTCCGAACTTCCTACTTCTTCCGAAATGTCACTTTTTTCTGTACTTTCTTCTATACCATCTAGATTCATTGGCAATCCTGTAGTTTTACTGTTTATAAGAGCACCAATACAAGTTCCTATTGTTGCAGTAATACCACTTATTGTTCTAGTAAAATTACTTATTGAACTTTTAGCTCCTCTTATTGTTCCTGTTACAGTTCTTTGTACAGCTATTCTAGCATTTTCTAACTTGCCTTCTGTTAATGAACTAGCTTTATCTACTACAAAACCATTAAATTCATTTGGATCAGCTAATTTTCCATAATACTCTTCATAATATGCTAACATTTCAGGTGTATATGGTAATTTTAAATCGGCAAAAATATCAGGGTCTAAGTAGTTATATGTATTCCAAGGAAACCTTACTATTATAATTGGCTCATATTCATCATCATCATTTGTTTGTATTTCATCTTTAGCTAATTCGCAAGGCAAATTATCCCCATCATATTCATAATCCAAATCATCTTCATCATATTTATCAGGCATATCTTCTTCATCATCATATATCTCAAACTTAATTCCTAAATCTCTTAAAGCATTGAATATTGCAAAAGAAAGATTTACACTTGTTTTTAATTCTGTGTTTTCTTCATTAGATTCTCCTAATAATTTTTGTGAATATCTTTGCATTATAGGAGATGCTACCTCATAATAGAATCCTTCACTTGATAAGTATTCTTCTAGCTTATACATAAAATTTGGAATTGGATAATTTAATAAAACTCTTACTCCATTTTGATTCTTAATAAAATGCTTATTTTTTTTATTTTCTACCATAGAAATATTTTCTGAATTTACGTATTTTAAAAATCCCTGCATAAAAGTTTCTAAATTTCCTATATTAATATCCCAATTATCATTGGTATAACTATCATTTGAAAAAGTATACATTAAAGGAGCAACTTTTTCATTAAATTTATCTATTATCCTTCGTTGTTCTTCTATTACTTTAATAGACTTTTCACCACCAAGTATAACTCTTGAACCTTTTTTTTCTTTAATTGTTCTAAAAAGCAACACATTTAAATCAACACCCTCAAAATATTCTTTTTCAAGTTTGATTTCTGCTCCTAATGGATCAATAAGTATATATTCTAGTTCATCATTTTCTAGTTTAGCTTCCATTGAAAATCCTAATTTAAGCAATCTTTTAAATGAATAGATTGTCCTTTTGTCTATTTCAAATGAAGTATTATTGTATTCAGGAAAATTTCCATATATATCTTTAAATAATTCTCTTTCAGCATCTAAAATTGTTTGACTTTGCTCTTCTGTTAATTCTACCTCTAAACCACCTTTTGATACAATAAATTTACCATCTTCATATCTAATTTTAAAATCTTTGTTATTTTTTAGTTCTTCAATCAAATCTATTTTTGCATTTATGATATCTTTTGGTTCTTTTTTTGAAGAAATATTATTCATATATCTTACTAAAGTACCATTAATGTAATTCATTATACCCAATGTAGTTTCAACATCTGATTTAGGCAAACTATACTGTGATATTTTTGTTCTTCTGTCTTTTTTTATTAATTCTAGTTTATTTAAATTGATATTTCCAAGAGAATTTACATCTACTGTAATTCTCCTTTTTGTAGGAGTTATAAATGTTACTTTATTATCTACTATGTTTCCTTTTTCATTTTTAGATACTTCCACAAAATATCCTAGTTCCATTAACTTGTATAATGAACTATAATATCTTGTGTCTATATCAGAAATTGCCTCTTCAGGATTATTCCATTCTTCTGTTTGTAACACATCTGTAAATAGATTTTCTTCTAATTCACTTAAAAAAGCACTGTCATTAGATGATAATTGTACAGTTTTCTTTGATTTTTTTGATTTAACTGTATATTTTCCTGCAAAGTATTCTGTAGATATTTCATCATCATTTAAATCTTTATTTAAATTTTTACATAATTCGTATTTTTCATCTTCACTACAAGCTGAAAGAGATTGAATTAATCCTGGCATAAAACCTTCTAGATGTTTTATAATTTCTTGTTCATCTTGCAAAGCTCCTAATGATAACATTTTTCTTGAAAAGTCTAAAGGCAAATGATACTTTTTATTTTCAATAATTACAAACATAGAACCATAAGAATCTATATCTAATTTATAGTCTGGTACATCTTGTAGAACATATGATTTTTTTTCAAGTTCAATTTTTGTAAATTCTGCTCCACTTAATGCTTCAAGCATATCACTTAAAATATTCATTTGTACTTTTTTTACTTTCTTACTTACTTCTGAATCATTTTGGTAATATATTCCTAATTGTTGTAATTTTTCTATTATATCATCAGATAATTCAATAGACTCTGCTCCATTAGTTGACACTATTCCTTCTTCAAAATCAAACTCAAAACCATCTTTTTTCAATTCTTCTAATAATATAGATGAATCATCTAATTTTATTCCTTCTTCAAGAACTTGTATAATATTAGGACGTCTGCCAGATTTTCTTTCTAGTATTTCTTGTAATTCATTACGATATGTATCAATTGCCCCATCTTCAATAGTTAATTCTCCTATATTTCCTCTTTTGGTTACTATATTTGATAATATAAAATCTGATAGTCTTCTTTTTACTACTTTTGATTGAAATTCTTTACCTAAAGATTTAAAAAATTCGTTTTGATTGTCAGGCAATTTCATTTTATATCCATCTATATTAATTACAAAGTTTTCTCCAATATAATTGATTGGATATTTAGCCAATTCATCAATTTGAATATCATTATTTGGTTTCTTAGAATAGCTTCTTATTGTATCTGCTAAATCATTAATTCTATCTAATAACAACAATCTTGTTTTTAAAGGTATTTCTTCACTTAAAATATCATCTGAATTATTATAAAGAATTTTCGTAAAATCTTTTTCAATGTTTGAAAGAGATTCTTCAAATTCTTCAAAATTGCTCCACTCTGAAGAATTTAATAAATCTATTAAACTCTTAAATTTCTTTTTTTTACTTGTATTTGTCCTTGTATTTGTCTTTGTAGTATTATATTCATTTATAGCTTTTAGTATTTTCTCTGCAGAACTCAAATTTTTATTTGTTCTTGCCATTTTTTTCTCCTTTTATTTGTTTTTTTATAATAAATTTTTATTTTAAACGATCATTTAATTCCTCTATTATTGAATTAGCTTTATCATTATCATCAGCTTGATTATCATCAGCTTTACTATCATCGGCTTGAATATTATCAGCTTGATTATCTTCAGCTTGATTATCTTCAGCTTGATTATCTTTAACTTGATTATCATCAGCTCTATTATTTAAATAATCTTCTTCTCTTATCCAATATTCAATTCCATTTTCATCAATATATGTCCACACATTAGAATCAGGATAATATCGAAAACAAACACTATATTTATCTCCTAACAATTCTTTTGCCTTTTTTAATGACTCTGCTGTACATCCAAAAGGATCTGATACAAATGTTGCAGCATTTTTAGGGTATTCAGGGAACAAAATAAATGTCCAATGTCCTCCGCATAGCTTGATATATTTCGGTTTTAAATGAAATATAATTAGATTTATCATTTTTGTCTCGTTTTTCTCCATCAACTAAAATATAATCTATACTGTTTAAACTTACATGTTCAACTACTGATAGTGGTAATGTTCTATATCCTTCTTCTAGAACCATTCTTACTAATTCGACCTCTTTTTCAGTTGCTTTAACATTTTCTCCTTCTTTTGATATTCCAGTATCCATTACCCCTGGTGTATCATATTTGACACTACCAAACCAATCACAGAATCTTATAAACTCATAAAAACCTTCTGCTTCAATTTTTTTATTATACGTTCCATTGTAACTTAATTCAAATAAATTAGCCATTAATGAAGCTTCTGCAACTATACCAGCATAATTTCCATTACCTTGTTCTCTTACACAAACATTTGCTATTCCTTGTAATTGTTTATCTGTAAATTTATAAGTTTTAAATTGAACTGGTTCTGTAGAATCACTTTGACTTTTTATTACTATAATTTGTTGTAATGCATTATTTACTTTTTCTGCCATATCCCATCCTGTATTAACATCCCAAGATGGATGTATTTCTTTTATTTCAGCTATACTTTGTCCTCTATAATCAATTCCCATTTCTGTTGAAACTAAAAATATCGTCGTAGCTTCTTGTACATCATTACTATCTAAAAAGGCTTTTCTGTCTCCTTCTCCACCTGACCAATATTCTACACTGTCTCCAAATAATTCTACTAAAATATATTCTCCTTGAGTTTTTGGATCAGTCCAATCCACTTTAGTATTATTAGCTTTATTTTTTTCGTCAACATACTTTTGCAATCCTGCAAATCTTTCATTACTTAAATTTATCATTCCATGATATTCATTAATTCCAGTAACTGTATGGTCTGCTGGATTAAAATTGCACTCTCTCCATGCATTTCCAGCTATACCTGCAATTTGAACTATGTTTAATCCATCAATATGTTTTCCATTATAATCTATTCCTTCAAGTAAAGGTTTGCAGAAAGCTGCTAAATCACTCTTTTGTTTTGCAGTTAATTCCTCTATTGAATCAATTGCTTTTTCTAATTGAGTAATATCTATTTGTGTACCATAATTTAATGATTTTATTTTTCTGTCTAGTAAACCTGATGTGTCAGGAGATATTTCATTAGTTCCAACAACAAACTGATAAAAGTCATCTTGCAAGCCTTTAATATTATTCAAAAATTCTGTAATTTTTTGTATTAGGTCTTCTTTTTTTTCTTTTCCAGTAGCTTCATCACCTTCATAAATTCTGTCATATACTTCATCAATTTTATTTTCTACTGTTTCTTCACCATATTCTATTGTTTTATCAGTAAAAAAACGCATTATATCATTGTTATTATATATGTCTGCAAACTTGTCTGCAGCTTTTGCAAAAATTAAAAGAATTGCTATACAAGTAAAAATTGAGGCTTTATTATTATTATCCATTTAATTCTTCGTTTTTATAAAACTAATTTACCTCCTTTCTCGTTTAATTATAATTCATTTATTCTGAATCTCGTCCATATTTTACACCAGATTTATCTGCATCATCTACTGGTTCTACTGGTTCTTCCGGTTCATCTAATTCATCTATCTTATCTGATATCATTGAATCTTTTTGTTTTTGAATATCTTCTTGTTGTTGTAGTAAATCTTCTATTAATTTAGCTAATAATTTATTATCATTCAATATTTCTGGAGTAATAACTATATCTGGTGTCTCTAAAATAAACTCTTCGGGATTTTTACCTGGTATAATATTAACTTTTGTACCTTTTTTTAAAACCCCATATCCTTCACCTATAGGTAAATTTTCAGATAATTTTCCTGTTATTGAATTTTTTTTATCTAGATGATCACTTACATATGTAGTTGGAATAGGTTTTTCACTTTTTAATGTTTTTCCATTTAATAAAGATCCAGCTAAAAATAATATACTAGCTCCACCCGCAATGGCAGTTACACAGAATATTCGTCTTTCTTTAATTGATGGTTTATTTAATTCTCTTTTTTTATTATTTTGATCCTCTATATATTTATTTAATCTATTTATCATTGTTTCATATGATGCTTTCATTCCTGAATGCTTTATCCAAAAATCATTTATATTTTTTGATGTTAACTGAGATAATTTTTTTATAAGATTTTCTATATCTTCTGACTTTTTTTCTTTAAAATCTGTAGCTAAAATAATATCTCTTAGCATAGATAAATCAAAATTTCGTAAATCATTACTCTCTTTTAATTCATCATATCTTTGGCGAGTTCTTTCATCATTACTATAATCATCTAAACTTACTTCATGTTCTGGTGGAAAAACTTTCTTTTTCTGTAAAATTTCTATTATTGTTAACAACATCTCATAATCTTGAAAGTCAAAATCTTCAGTAATTGTTCTAACTAATTCTAAAAGCATTTGATTATTATCACTTTGTGCCATTCGAGTTATTATTGTATTATATTTTCCAGGTTTTATCTTATCACCAAATTGATTATATAAAACATCAATAAAATCAATAATATAATTTGAATCTAAATTTTTAGCTGCACTTCCGATAGCATTTTTAATATGTTTATTAATCTCTATTATTATTTTTACTTTATCTTTTTTATAATCAGGGATTAATTTATGTAGATATAAATTTATAATAGTTAGTTCTTTTAGATATTTATCTTTAAGTTCTCCTGCACTAATTCCATTTTCTAATAACTTATCTTCTATATTTATAAATTCACTGACCTTTGAATGGCTCATTAATTGCCCTTCTTGATTTTTTGATAAATCAGCAAGCATTATGTTTTTTTCTTCTTCAGTAATTGCCTTTACTTTTACAAAATCTGGTACTTCAATTTCTTCACCTTCTATTTTGACTAAAATACCAAACCTTACAGCTATTTCATATCTTTCTTTCCATGTTAATGTATAATTTCTAAAACCAGCAAATGGACTTTTTTCTTGTTTATGTTCTGCTTTTTCCTGATCATTATCAGATTTATTACCTATTGGAATATCTTTCTTTTTACTAAAGATTTCACTTAAACTCATCTTTTCCTCCATATAAAAATTACAAACTATTACATAATATTTTATCATATTTTTCCAGTTTAGTCAACATAATTCCGTATTTTATGTAAAATAATCCGGTAGGAGCAACTTGCTCTCTACCGGTTGGAAGGTTAATGTTACTTAAGGTACTGCAGAATTCCTTCCGCAATACCCTGGGCCATGAGGTCTACCGAGTTTTTCTGAATTTCTTCATCCTCGGTATTCCTCATGTTACCCATTTCGATTAAGGCCGTCGGCATTTCGGCCCAGTTGTTTGAAGTGAGTCCATCATCCTCCAATATGCCGTCTTTGAAGGATTTGTCTACCGGCATTCCTGTTTTTGCAGAAAAAGCCGACAGGATGGACTCACAAAGGTTGCGTGACTCCTTGTAATTGGTTGCCTGCCACTGGTTTTTAGCCGTGATGCAGTAGCAATAGCAACCTCTTCTGCTTGTATTATCGTCCCCCTCGCAGTGTATCCGGACGAAAATGTCAGCAGAAGCTTGATTTGCAACTTGGGCACGCTC
Source organism: uncultured Clostridia bacterium (assembly GCA_947306755.1). GTDB lineage: Bacteria > Bacillota > Clostridia > TANB77 > CAG-508 > CAG-269. Next base: position 19,693 of record CAMZHI010000016.1, read on the forward strand.
TATATTGGATACTGCTGTATCTGTTGTCCTTGTGTAGACAACTTTTACACCAGCCTCCTCAAGGAGCTTGCCAGTTGCCAGGGTGACTGCAAGATTTACATCTTTCTCTAACAGCCCCCCTGCAGACTCTGTTCCTGTGGATTGGGCCGTCTTCTGGCTCGTTCCATCAGGATCATTGTCCTCTTTTGTTGCAATTCCCTTTCCCCCATGGCCTGCATCAAGGCAGACGACCTTCTGGCTTGCACCAGTTGCCTCATACAGGCGGGAGAACAGGTCTGTAGCGGACGGTTCGGCAGATGCAGAAGCTGAGGAAACCGTGGATTCATTATTGCCTTCTGATCCTTTTTTGGACCTGAAGATGGCAACAATGTGATCTCCTCGATCCTCCTTGTAGGCCGCATACGTCATGGTTATTCCATATGCTTTGCCTTTCGCTTCTGCCAGATATCCACCATCTTTGATGTACATTCCTACATGGTGGATACCTTCTTCGTCTGAAGAATACAACAGAATATCTCCATCTATTGCATTCTCCAGATTTGTCGAGGGGAGCTTCCGAAGATTCCATTCCTCCATGAAATCTTCTTGGTGCTCCCACATATCTGGGGTACAATAATACCCTGCCTCTTGACTTATAAGGCCAGTATTTTTGTACACTCTCCAGGTAAAGTGGGAACAATCAATTCCCCCAGTTAATGAGTTTCCCCCATACACGTATGGGTTCCCCTCATATTTTTTTGCCTCTTCTATAATTTTCCGGCCAATTTCTTCTTCTGTGGCTGTCGCACCGGAAGTTACTTTCTCGCCGGAAAGTGTTGCTGTCAATACTGCCTTTCTTTCTGACACAGCAACATTGTCAGAAAGAAGTAATTGGCCTGCCATAGATTTTAAAACTACACCTATCATGATAGCTAGGAGTAATAAATCTACAACTTGGGCTGTTGCATCTTTGCAAAGTAGCCCGACCAAAATCACTGTTACAATTACTACTATAGGCATCGCAATTTTGATGCCACCTGCCCGCCATAACTTTGCTCCTAAAATGGAGAAAGCTATGGTTACCACACCTGCTGTTGTGGCGTTTGTCTTCACTATAATAATGGCCACAACAATAACTAAGGCTACAAACAATGCAACCATTACCGCTAATCTTATGATTTCTTGATTTGTCATAATATTTTTTCTCCTTCCAAATTAGTTTGTAAAACGCAAAAAAATACGTTAAAATTTTGAATTTATATGTTTTATATTATATCATAGAACTTCCAGTTTAGTCAACATAATTTTGTAACATAAGTGTTTTGATTGATTTTTTTGTTTAAAAAAAAGCCCGGAGGACAAAAATTGTCCCCCGAGTCTGTGTGCTGTTAAGAAAGCTTCTGAGCTCATCTATATCTGAGCTCGTCAATTCGAATAATGATAGCCTGTTTGAAAGCATCGACTTCTTCTATTTGAATTATACCCGCCAACCAAGCAAATATAACTGATACTATTGCCCAAGCAAATGCTTCAGGCGTTTTCAACAATATTGCTACTAAAACAATACCTTTACCAATAAATGGAGCTTTTGATATGAGTTTTAATGCTAATGCAGGTAAACTTAAATCAAAAAAATACAGAATACCTCCTCCTGTGAACACATAGATTGCATTCCAAATTATTCTCTTCGTTATCCCCCCCCGGACCATAAATTTATTAATGAAAATCCAGTATGTAATCATTACAAAAATCTTAAATCCTAATGCCCAATCATTGGTGGCAATTATAAAAACTATTGTAGCGATTAAAAAAAGAGCTGCATACGTTTTTGCTTGTTTAAAAGCTTCAACCATTGTTTTTTTCTCCTTTATATTTTTTGCTGCACTACAGTTCCTCCTTCGCTTCTCCTCCTTACAGAAGCACACATTTTTCTGACCTTGCCATTGGCCAAGATACTTAAATTATATATTTTTTTTAAGATTATGTCAAGTGTTTTGTAATATATGTTGATTTTTTATGTAGATTAGTGTATAATATTGTTGTATCTAGCAACCCAAATCGGACTCAAAGCGGTTTTTTTTAAGCTTTGATTGTCCGATTGTCCTCTGAAGAGTGGCAGAGGAGGAATAGTATGAAAGAAAAGTTTTTTTTGTTTTTTTTAATTTTTGCTTCCTGTTTTTTCTTCACTGGGTGCTCAGCAGGGACACCTGAAGAGCAACAGGAACTAGCCCAGGCTCTCCAGAGCTTTGGGCAGGAGAATGAAACCTCCTCTGGTTGGGATACATTTTTTTCCCAGCTGGAGGGGGAGGCAACGGCGGAGGAGGAAACCTCTGAAGCTTCCTGGGGCGATGTACTTCAGGCCCTAAAAGAAGCCAAAGAGGAGGAAGATGATGGCGAAACAGCCATCCCGTGGGATGAAATAAAAAACATCTTGACGGGTGGTGAGGTAAAAACGCCGACACCAACACCCATCCCCGCTGAACCAACGTCGGCACCGGAACCGACAGCATCGCCGACGCCAACGCCAACACCCATGCCGACAGCAACGCCGGAACAGACAGCATCGCCGACACCGGAGCCCGAATCCGAAGAGGATGATGGGTTCCACCTTTTTCAAAAGTTAAAGGATTTCGTCTACTAAAGTAAAGAAATCCTTTAACCGAAAACACATTAGGTCTGCCACTCCCTAATGTGTTTTTTTATTTTTACAAAAAGCTGAGGCAGAAAACTTTAAAAAAGTTTTCTGCCCCAGCTATTTTTTTCAGCCCCTTGTGCCAACATAGGCACCAGGGGAGAAAGATAGGTTATTTGGATGAAGGTATATCTACTATAACAATTTTGTATATACCTTTTTCATCCTTTTGTGCTTTGATTCCGTCGTATTGTGCCAACTCTGTCAAGAGCATGTGGGTTTGGAATTCCTTTGACAACAGTAAATTCAGAAACTTTACAATAGCTGCTTCTTGATTGTCCTTCTGTTTCTTTGAATATACCTCCATATCGATTGACCGGAGAATCAACAAACTTTCTGCCTGATTTCTGTCCGCTCTTGCATAATTCTCTATCTGCTTCCGGACATCCGAATCAAGCCTCGTCCAGCTGTCATTATCCTCTATTTTAGCATACATTGTCTTAAACTGATCTGTATGCCAATCTGCTACCTTCGTGTCAGCATGGACCGGTACTGCAAAAATCATGATAATTAGTGTTACAATTAGTGTTATTACGCTTTTCCGCATCTTCATAATGATACCTCCTATCTTTCTTTCTAGATGCAAAAAAATTTTTGTTACAAAATTAATTATAATATATTATGTAAATTTTGTCAAGTATTTTAAGAATTCTATCCGTTTTACATAAAATATTTTGTTGTTTTCCTCATCTCCGGGCACAGGATGAGGGAGTTTTTTAATCATGAACTCTTACCATAGTTCCTTGATCTATATTTAAAAATATTTGTTTTGCTGTTTCTTTTGGTAAGTTAACACAACCATGTGATCCATTTGTTTTATATATTGTTCCACCATATTCTGTACGCCAAGATGCATCATGGAAACCTATACTTCCATTAAAAGGCATCCAATAACCAACACGAGCATCACCCATTAGTAAAATATCATTTTGAGCATATTTGCTCATTCCTGATAGAGTCTCTCCTAAAAAGCTTGGTGAATATTGTTTATAATAAACTATATATACTCCTGTAGGTGTTGCATTACCAGCACTTACATTTCCAGTTACACATGATGAAACATATTTTGTTCCATTTTTCTTGTGTAATGTAACTTTTTGGTCTGATATATCTACTTCAACCCAAGCAGACATTACTAAATAAGAAGAATTAACATATTTAGTTTCTCCATATATTTTGCTCCATCCATTTGATAAAGGTGCTGCATAAACTACATCTCCATTTTTGTAAGACCCTACAGACTCATAATTTGTTCCTGCACCTTTTCTTATATTTAAAGAATCATCAACCTTTACTGTATAAGCATAATATCCATCAGTATTTGATGTTGTTGCTAATTTTGTATATTGTGAATTGATATATATTTCTTTTCCTTCTATTTTTCTCCAACCATTTATTGCATCTGATGCTTTTACTGTAGTTCCATTATTATATGTAGTTACTAGTGCAAAATTTGTTCCTGGTCCTTTTCTTGCATTTAATGCACCTGTTGCTCCTGTTACTGTATATGTTTTATAATTCTTCCATGGCATTGCTGTAACAAATGCACTTCTTATATATAATTCTTGTCCATCTACTTTTCTCCAGTATCTTCCATCTGGTGATTTTACTAGTTTTGTTAATCTTACTACTGTTCCTTTTTTATATGTTGATGCATCTGTATAAAATTCTCCCGGTCCATATTCTGCATGTAAATCTTGATTTACTGTATATGTTGTTGCTGTGCCCCATGATACTTTTTTTAAATAACTAGAGGCAACATATAATTCATTTTTTCCTCTTATTTTTCTCCATAGTGTTCCATCTGTTCCTTTTATTTCTTCTGTTACTGATATTACTTCTCCTTTGTTGTATTTTTTAGTTGCTGTATAACTTGACCCTGGACCTACTCTTACATTTAAATATCCACTTGTTATATTAACTTGATATGCCGCATAATTTTTCCACGCTACTTTTGTTGTCTTTTTAGCTTCTACATATTGGTTTTTTCCGTTAATTTTTCTCCATCCATTTACAGCATCTGAGGCTGACATTGGATATCCTTTTTTTATAGTTGTAACTTTTGAATAACCTGTTCCTGGTCCACTTCTTACTACTAAATCTGCTGTTGCTTTGTATGCAATGTAATTTTTCCATTGTGTTGTTGCTGCTTCAACTTTTGTTGTTGATAGTATTGCAATAATCATTATTATTATTGCTAAAAAATTTTTTAATTTCATTTTTATTTTACCTTTCCTTTTTCAAAAAAATAAACCACACACAAGTAAATTTATGTGTGGTCATTTTATTAATAAATTATAACTTTTGTACCATCTTTTGCTTGGTTATATACAATTATAGCGGCTTCTTCGCTTAAGTGAACACATCCATGTGATTGTGCGTAAAGGCTACCTACGTGGAATGCACATCCATTAGTTCCTTCTATCCAAGATGTATATGGCATCCATGCACTATAAGCCTCACTCCAGTGATTTTCTTCTCTTCCATAAATATAGAATGTACCACTTGGTGTTTCATGTCCGCTCATTCCTACTGTACATTGGAATTTATATATTTGTGTACCTTCTGAGTTATAACAATATACTACATTATCTGAACGATATACTTTTATTAATGTAATATTTTTTGATGTTGTACTACTTGATGAATATAGTTTAGTATAACTTGCTGAAACATATTGTTCTTTTCCTTCAATTTTTCTCCATCCGTTTACTTCTTCTGATGCTCTAATTGTTTCTCCATTTTCTAATTCTCTTACTATATTTCCTGATGTTGATGCTTTATCTCTAACATTTAAAACTCCTGATGAAATGTTTACAATATAAGTTGCATAATTTTTGTATGTAGTGCTTGTACTGCTACTTGATGAACTTAATTTAAGATAACTTGATGAAACATATTGTTCTTTTCCTTCTATTTTACTCCATCCATTTACTGGTTCTGATGCTCTAATTGTTTCTCCATTTTGTAATTCTCTTACTACATTTCCTAATGTTGAAGCTTTATCTCTAACATTTAAAACTCCTGATGAAATATTTACAACATAAGTTGCATAATTTTTGTATGTAGTGCTTGTACTTGTTGAAGTTAATTTAAGATAATTTGATGAAACATATTGTTCTTTTCCTTCTATTTTACTCCATCCATTAATTGGCTCTGATGCTTTTAATGTAACTCCAGTATTGTATGTTGTTATTATTTCAAAATTTGTTCCTGGTCCTTTTCTTGCATTTACTCCACTTGTTACTGTATATGTTTTATAATTTTTCCATGGCATTGCTGTTACATTTGAATTACAAATATATAATTCTTGGCCTTCTACTTTTCTCCAGTATTTACCATCTGGTGATTTTACAGCTTTTGTTAGTCTTACCACTGTTCCTTTTTTATATGTTGATGCATCTGTATAAAAATCTCCTGGTCCATATTCTGCATGTATATCTTGCTTAATTATGTAATCTGATGCACTTCCCCATGATACCTTTTTTAAATAACTTGATGCTACATATAATTCATTTTTTCCTCTTATTTTTCTCCATAATGTTCCATCTGTTCCTTTTATTTCTTCCGTTACAGATATTACTTCTCCATTATGATATTTTTTACTTGCTGTGTAACTTGATCCTGGTCCTATTCTTACGTTTAAATCTCCATCTGTTAATGTTACTTGATATGCTGCATATGTTTTCCATGCTACTTTTGTTGTCTTACTTGCTTCTACATATTGATTTTTTCCGTTAATTTTTCTCCATCCATTTACTGCATCTGATGCAGATATTGGGTATCCTTTTTTTATAGTTGTTACTTTTGAATAGCCTGTTCCTGGTCCACTTCTTACTACTAAATCTGCTGTTGCTTTATATGCAACATAGTTTTTCCATTGTACTGCTGTAACATAAGAATTACAAATATATAATTCTTGGCCTTCTACTTTTCTCCAATATTTGCCATCTGGTGATTTTACTGCTTTTGTTAGTCTTACCATTGTTCCTTTTTTATATGTTGATGCATCTGTATAAAAATCTCCTGGTCCATATTCTGCATGTATATCTTGCTTAATTATGTAATCTGATGCACTTCCCCATGATACCTTTTTTAAATAACTTGATGCTACATATAATTCATTTTTTCCTCTTATTTTTCTCCATAATGTTCCATCTGTTCCTTTTATTTCTTCCGTTACAGATATTACTTCTCCATTATGATATTTTTTACTTGCTGTGTAACTTGATCCTGGTCCTATTCTTACGTTTAAATCTCCATCTGTTAATGTTACTTGATATGCTGCATATGTTTTCCATGCTACTTTTGTTGTCTTACTTGCTTCTACATATTGATTTTTTCCGTTAATTTTTCTCCATCCATTTACTGCATCTGATGCAGATATTGGGTATCCATTTTTTATTGTTGTTACTTTTGAATAACCTGTTCCTGGTCCACTTCTTACTACTAAATCTGTTGTTGCTTTATATGCAACATAGTTTTTCCATTGTGTTGTTGCTGCTTCTACTTTTGTTGTAATAAATAATATTGCAATAATCATTATTATTATTGATAATAATTTCTTTAATTTCATATATTTCCCCCTTAAATTTTTTTGGCTTTTTTTTACAGTCTTATATAATATTATATTACAATTATTGGTAAAAGTCAACATAAAATAACAAAATTTTAATACTACAAATGTTAAAAAAAATAGGTCTTATACCCATAAGTATATCAACCTATTCTAACAATTCTATCAACCTTATTTGTCTCATCATTCACTTCAAAAATTACAGCATTTAATATACATTCTCCTGTTGCTATTTTGTACCTTTCTGGTAGTGATGTTGTAAATCTTTTAATAGCTACATCTAAATCCATTCCTAATGCAGAATATTTTGGCCCTGTCATACCAATATCTGTAATATATGCTGTTCCTTTAGGTAATATTTTTTCATCAGCAGTTTGTACATGTGTATGTGTTCCAAATACAGCTGTTACTTTTCCATCTAAAAAATATCCCATTGCAACCTTTTCTGCTGTAGCTTCTGCATGAAAATCTAAAACTATTATATCTACATCATTTTTTATTTTTTTTATTATTTTCTTTGTGATTAAAAATGGATTTTCTAAACCAATATTTATTTCTGCTCTCCCCATAGAATTTATTACAGCAATTTTTTTATTATTACATTTATAAATATTATAGCCTTTTCCACAAACTCCTTCTGGATAATTATTTGGTCTTAATAGTTTAGGATGATCTATAAATTTAAATATATCTTTTTTCCCCCAAGTGTGATTTCCCATTGTTATACAATCTACACCAATTGATAAAATATCATTGAAATTCTTTTCTGTAATTCCCATTCCTTCAGCTGAATTCTCTGCATTTACAATGGTAAAGTCTATTTTATATTCTTTTTTTATTTTAGGAAGTTTCTTTTTTAATTCTTGAATACCTGCATTTCCAACAAGGTCTCCTACAGCTAATATGTTCATATGTATCCTCGCTTTCTAATTTATTACGGGCGATTAAAATCGCCCCTACATCAATTTGTTTTCAAATATGCTGATACTGCATCTTTAATTAATTCATTTATTGAAATATGTTTTTCTAATGACTTTATTTTTGCTTTTGTATGAAGCTCTGTTCCTAATCTGACATTTAAAGAACCTTTACATTGTTTTTCTGGCAAACTATTTGTATCTTTACACGTTTGTAGATAATGATTAATGGCATCTTTAAAATCTTTTTTTAATTCTTTTACAGTGTTTCCTTCAAAGAATACTAAATCATTTTTTAATCCCTCAATTTTTCCACAAAAGCACTCATCTTCATCACTGTAACTTATTTCTGCCCAATATCCTTTATATTTCATAATATTACGCATTACAATTCACCCCTTTCTTTTAGTATTTTTAAAATTTTTTCAATTTGATACATTTTAAAATATTTCTGGGATGTGGTTTGTGTAAGTAAATTTACTCATATCATTATACTCCTTTTTTTACTATTTTGCAACTATTTTTAGTTGCATTTTATATGCTTTTTTATTTTAATTTTTCCTTTG
>CAMZHI010000017.1 GCA_947306755.1 uncultured Clostridia bacterium
AAAATGCAAGAGTTTATTTAACAAATTGTGTAAGTAAAGTATTAAAACAAGGAGCGTACTTACTTGGAATAGAAATGCCAGAGAAAATGTAGATATAGTTGAACGATAATTGTATTTTTTATAAGAAAGGAATTAGTTTTTAAATGGAAAAAAGAAAAGTAGTATTAGTAGGAACAGGTTTTGTTGGAATGAGTTTTGCATATTCATTGTTTAACCAAGGTGGAGCAAATGAGCTTGTATTAATAGATGTAGTAAAAGAAAAAGCTCAAGGAGAGGCTTTGGACTTAGCACATGGAATAGCATATTGTCCTGAAAAAATGGATATTAGATATGGTGAATATGATGAATGTAAAGATGCAAATATAGTTGTAATTACAGCTGGAATTGCTCAAAAACCAGGCCAAACAAGATTAGAATTAGTTGAGACAAATGCAAAAATTGCAAAAGATATTGTAGAACAAGTAATGGCATCAGGTTTTAATGGAATATTTGTTGTTGCAACAAATCCAGTAGATATAATTACATATGTAGTTCAAAAAGTATCAAAATTACCAACAAGCAAAGTAATAGGATCTGGAACTATGCTAGATACAGCAAGACTTCGCTATTTAGTTGGTGAAAAGCTTGAGGTAGCACCTAATAATGTTCATACTTATGTTATGGGAGAACATGGGGACTCTTCTTTTGTTCCTTGGGAACATTGCTACATTGGATGTAAAAAATTAACTGAAATAATGGAACAAAGACATGAATCTATGAGTGATTTAGAAAAAATACGAGATGATGTTAAAAATGCAGCTTATGAAATAATAGAAAAGAAAAAAGCTACATATTATGGAATTGGTATGGCATTAACTAAACTTGTAAAAGCAATTTTAAATGATGAGAAAGCCTTACTAACGGTTTCAACCTATTTAGATGGGGAATATAATGAAAAAAATATTTATATTGGTGTTCCAGCAATAATAACAAATAAAGGAGTAAGAGAAATTCTTGAGCTAAAACTAAATGGACAGGATCAACAAAAATTATCATCAAGTGCAAATATTCTTCGTGATACAATAAATAGTTTGAATATGTAATATAATTGTAATAAAAATGATATGAAAAAGTAATAAAAAATGCTTGAAATTATTTTACAAAAATGTTATTATTTATTTGATAAAAACAAAAGATAGGGGGAAAAGGAAATGTTTATATTTGATTTAACTAATCCATTAACATTACTATTAGTTGTTTTAGCAACATCTCTATTAATATTTTTAGGACAGGAAATAAAGAGAAGCTCTGTAGCAATGATACCATTAGTATTATTCTTATTTTCTTTAATAGCACATGTTGTACAAGTTTCTTCATTATCTCAAGATTATGCATATTTATCAAATATATTATATAAAAGCATGGTATGGGATTTCCTATTTATATTAATTACTTTCTTTTCATATTTATGGATAGATGATTTAGAGGCTAAGAAAAACAATAAAAGAAGCATTGATAACAGCTTAGACTGGTTCTGGAAAGAAATATAACAAATTAAAATACTAAAAATTATAAGATATTAAAAAGATTAAAAGCTAATGATAATTCGCCTAGTTTTTTAATCTTTTTTTATTATTAGTTAAAATACATTTAAAAAGATTTTATTGTAAAAAATGATGTGTGAAGTGGGATGTGAGAAGTGAGATATGCAAAATTGAAAATCTTATCTCACATATCTCATCTCTCACTTCTTAAGTTTTAGGAGGATAAAATGAACTTAAGTATAACATTTTACTTTCTGCTATTTATGATATACTCTATAGCAGGTTGGATTTTAGAAGTCGCTTTAAAATATAAAAATCATAAAAGGTTTATGGATAGAGGGTTTTTAATTGGACCATATTGCCCAATTTATGGATATGGAGCATTGCTAATTACTATTTTATTAAATAAATATAAAAATGATCCTATCATACTTTTTTTTATGACAATAATAACTTCTGGATTTTTAGAGTATTTTACTAGTTGGGTTATGGAAAAGTTATTTAAAGCAAGATGGTGGGATTACAGTGAGAGAAAATTCAATTTAAATGGCAGAGTATGTTTAGGAACTTTAATTCCTTTTGGAGTATTTGGCTTAATAATAACATATGTTATGAATCCATTTTTTATAAAATGTTTGAATAATGTAAATAATAAAGTATTAGCTATTATTTCAGTTTTACTTTTTATTATTTATATAGTAGACAACATTATTTCTACAATCATAATTATTGGATTTAGGAAAACAACTATTAAGGTTGAAAAAGAAGAAACACATGATGATACAGAACAAATAACAAAAAAAGTAAGGGAAATATTAGCACAAAAATCATGGGGATACAGGAGACTTATTGATGCGTTCCCTAGGTTAGAAACGATCAGAATTAGGATTGAAGAAATAACTAAAGAAGTTAAAGAAAATGTAAATGAATTAAGAGATAATATTAATGAAAAAGCAGAAGGATTAAAAAATGCAATAAATGATAAAACAGAAGTTATGAAAAATACTATTATTAATAAAACTGAAAATATGAAAAATACAATAAATGAAAAAAGAAATTCATTTGTTGCTGATGTTCAACAAAATTCAAAAAAATTCAGAGTTAGTTTAAATGTTAAAAGCATGAAATTTAAAAGAAAGTTTTTTGGAAAAAAAATAAAAAATTGATTATTGTGCATAAATAATTAAATAATACAAAAAATAGTAGTGTTGAAAAATATTTTAAGGTTAAATAATGAGGTGAGAAGTGATAAATTTTCGCCTCATTAATAACATAGTTTTTCAGTCAAATTTTTGTATAGAAAGTGAGGAATATAAATGAATAATAATCAAAAAATTAATTGTACAGTAAAAAGCTGTAAATATAATAATCATATAAATGAAATTTGTGAATTAAATTCAATAATTGTAACACCTAAAACAAATGTAAATAGTGGAAAACCAAATGAATCAAAATGTTCTAGCTATGAATTGAAATAATTATTCTATTGTTTTTGCGGGCGATTAAAATCGCTCCTACAGATTCTCTGCAAATTTTAATGATCTACTGAACTGTAAATGTGACAGTGTAATAAATTACACAAAATTTCAGGAAAATATTGCAAAATTTTGAAAAAAATAGTATAATATATAAAGTGTGTAAATAATAATTAAATAAAAAATGAAAGGAAGTATAAATGCAATATTTATATATTTTAAGGCAAGCACTTGTTTATATTACAGTTTTATTTTGGTTATATGAACTAGCAATAAGTCTTTGCTCATTAATTAAATTTAAAGAAAAACCATTAATTAAAAATAAAAAGCACAAATTTATGGCAATAATACCTGCACATAATGAAGAACAAGTTATAGTAAATTTAGTTGAAAGTTTAAAAAATCAAGACTATGACAGCAATCTATATGATATATATGTAATTGCTGATAATTGTACTGATAATACAGCAAAATATGCTCAAGAAGCTGGAGCCATTGTATATAAAAGATTTGATGAAACTAAAAAAACAAAAGGATATGCTCTAGATTGGTTCCTTAAACAAAAAATAGAAGAAAAAGCTGACTATGATGCATTTTTTGTGTTTGATGCAGATAACATAGTTGATAAAAACTTTATTAAAGCTATGAACAAAAAACTATGCCAAGGAGAAGAAGTAGTTCAAGGTTATAAAGATATTAAAAACCCTACGGAAAGTTGGATTTCAGCTGGTTATGCTTTCTTCTACTGGACAATGCATAGGTTTTATCATTTAGCAAGATACAATATTGGTTTATCTCCATTGTTAAATGGAACAGGATTTATGGTAAAATTTGATTTAGTAAAAAATACAGGATGGGATACTGTTACTTTAACAGAAGATATTGAGTTTTCATTAAAACAAATTATAAAAGGAAAAAAATTAGGTTGGGCAACAGATGCAATAGTTTATGATGAACAACCAGAAACATTTATACCATCTTGGAAGCAAAGAAGCAGATGGACAGTTGGTCATATACAATGTACTAAGGAATATACAAAAGATTTAGCAAAAGCTGTTAAAACAAATAAAACAATAATGAATTTTGATGGTCTTATGTATATTGTTGGAAGTATACCAATGTTCGTAGTTTCAATGGTATTATTGTTTTCAAATTTTGCAATCTATTTACTAGATACAATGTCTACTCTTGAATTAATATTAAATATTATTAAGTTTGTAGTACCTACATTTTTATTTCCAATATTTACTGCTTTACTTACAATGTATTTAGAAAAGAAGCCAATAAAACCGATGCTAAAATGGGCTATATTCTATCCATTATTTATGGGTTCATGGTTACTAATCAATTTAAAATGTTTATTTAAGCAAGATACATCATGGGAAAAAATTGATCATGTTAGAAGTGTAAAAATTAAAGAAATAGCATAAATAAGAGGACTAGGATTATATTTCATCAATCCTAGTCTGATTTTATTATATTATATTATATAAAGTATGTTATGTTACAGTTTATATAGATAAAAAATATAGTGATACTGTAGGGGCGATTTTAATCGCCCGCATTTACTCTACAATTTTAAATCTATATTAAATTGTAGCAAAAATAGTACATAATAAGTTAGGAGATTCACATGTTTGATAAAATAAAAGTTTATGCATTTGTTGGACCATCAGGAACTGGCAAAAGCTATAGAGCACAGATGGTTGCAGGAGAAAAAGATGCACATTTTATAATAGATGATGGTTTATTGATAAATGATAATAAAGTTATTGCAGGTAGGTCAGCAAAAAAAGCAGCTACAAAAATAGAAACTGTTAAAAAAGCATTATTTTTTAATGAAGATGAAAAAAAAGAAATACAAAAAGCATTAAAAAAATATAAAGTAAAATCTATATTAATTTTAGGAACATCTGATGGTATGGTAGAAAAAATTGCTGAAAATTTGAATCTACCTAAAATAAGTGAAACAGTATATATAAATGATGTTGCTACTGAAGAAGAAATGAAAGAAGCAAGAAATATAAGAGTAACAGAAGGAAAGCATGTAATACCAGTACCAACATTTGAGATAAAAAAAGATTTTTCAGGATATTTATTAGATCCTTTACAAATATTTAAACCTAAAGGATTGGGGCAAAAGCCATATGTTTCAGAAAAATCTATTATAAGACCAACTTTTAGTTACATGGGAAATTTTACGATATCAGATTCTGTATTTAGACAAATTGCAGAATTACAAGCAGAAAAAATGCCTGAAATACATAAAATTTTAAGAATAATAGTACAAAAACATGGAGAAGGACCAGTGATATATATAGAAGTTTCAGTTGTTTTTGGATACAATATACCAGAAGCTTTAAAAGAATTTAAAGAGAAAATGATATATGACATTGAAACATTAACTGCAATGAATGTTGCAAAATTAGATGTTGTTGCAAAAAGTATTTACATAGAAAAAACATGAACCAATAATTATACAATAATGTATAAAAGGCTTTAGTATAAATCTAAAGCCTTTTTTTATATAATTTAAAATATATTGTTGTATAATAGGAGGTACAAAATGGAACCAATTGAAAAACTATATAAAAAAGAGAAAATAGTAACTAGGAGTTTACACATAGATGAAGATTTATATGAGAAACTACAATATTTATGTGAAAATGTATATGATACATCTGTAAGTAAACTTGTTAACATTTGTGTTGAGACCGAATTGCAAAATGAAAATAAGATTAAGTTTTATAAAAAACCGTACAAGACAGAATCTATTTATAGGTCAATTTTATTTAGAAAAGAGTTCTATGATAAACTTATTGAAATTAGAGAAAAAACAGGAATCTCTTTTAGTAGATTAGTAAATGGAAGTATAAAGAGATTTTTTGAAAAATATGAGAATAAAAGGTTTCATATAAATTAAATTATTTTTCAAAAAATATTGAAATTTTCGACAAAATATAATAGAATAAAGCTCGTAATACCAAAGAAATAAAAAAAAGTGATACAAAAATGGCAATATATGTAGAAAACTTTTTTTAATTAGCATACCAAAAAAGACAAAAATAGCCAAGGACAAGTAGTACAATGTTATTAAAAAAAGAAGAGGTGATAAAAATGTTTCAAAATTTAACTGAAACAGAAAATACAAAAGAAACATTAGCTAATCCAAAAAATATATTAGCCAATGTATTATCTAAAAAATATATAATATTATATATAGTAACTTTTATGCTGTCACAGGTTTCTATGGGGTATGATATTTCTCCATATAGTATTGCAATTATTGCAGCAGGAGTGAGCAACGAGATTCCTATTATAGGAGTTATTTTAGTTTCTTTAATTGGAAATACAATTTCTACTGGATTTAAAGGAACAGTTAGTTTTATAATTATATTATTATTGTTTTTTGCAAGTTTTTTAATCAAAGAACCTAAATATAATGACCCAGAAAGAAATGAAAAATTATTACTTTCAAAAAGAGTTTTTTTTGCTAGTATAATTGTGAGTTTAATAAAAGTTTTTATAAATCAAATTTTAATATATGATATACTTACAGCAGTTTGCATGTCAATTATTATAGTTATTTTTTACAAAGTATTTTCTAATTCTTTATCTGTAATTACAAATTATTATGAAAAAATGGCTTTTTCAATAGAAGAGGTACTAGGTGCAAGCTTATTATGTTCAATAGCTTTATGTGCTTTAGGTGAGTTTAGTGTTTTTGGATTTTGTGTAAGAAATATACTTTCTATATTTATAGTTCTAGTATTAGGCTGGAAACATGGGGTACTAATAGGAACTACAGCTGGTGTAACAATAGGAGTTACACTTGGAATTATTGCAAATAGTGAGCCTGTGGTTGTGGCGGCTTTCGCAATTTCAGGAATGATTGCGGGTGTTTTAAATAAGTTTGGAAAAATTGGAGTTATATGTGGCTTTGTGTTAGGAAATATTGTTCTTTCTTATGTTGCATCTGGACTTGTTTTTAATGTTATTTTATTTAAAGAAATATTAATTGCAGGAATTGCATTACTTGCAGTTCCTAAAAGCGTCAATTTAAACATAGAGAGCATGCTAGGGGATAAAAAGCTATTACCTCTAATTAGAAATAGAAGATTAAATAATAGTACAGATACAATTAATAAACTAAATAATATCTCTGGTGCATTAAAAGATATGGCAAATACATATAAAAAGGCTGCAGCTACTACAATTACTGAAGAAGATATTAAGGAGAAGAATAAACAACAATTTATAATTGAATTTTTAAACACTACTGAACATTTAGAAAGTAATATTTTATATGATATTACTCAAGATGTAGAAGGAAAAATTGTTGATGATATATTTAATTATCTATTAGAGAATCAGTTTATTAAGGAAAGAGACTTAATCAACATTTTAGCTAAAAATAATAATTATGTAGTTGGATTTGATGAAGATGAAGATGAAAAAAAGAAAAACTATGATATAGAAAAAATGGTTAATGCAATTAATTCTGCATTTAGATTAAGTAAAATGAATTTTATTTGGTCAAAAAAACTAGATGAAGAAAAGAAAAATTTTGAAACACAATTAAATGGTGTATCAAAGGCAATCTCTGAAATAGCAGATAATATTGACAAAGAAAACAAAAGTGAAGATTTATTTGATGATAAAAAAGAACAGATAGTTTTATTACTAAAGCAAAAAAACATTATAGTTCAAGAAATATCACTAACAAAAAAAGAAAATGATAGATATAGAGTTTCTTTATACATAGATAACCAAGATGGCGAAAATAAGGGAAAGACTATAATTAATATTATTAATAAAGTTCTTGAAGAAAAAGTGGTTATTCAAGAACGTGAAGTAATTGAAAATGAGAATACTACAAAATACGAAATTATATCAGATGATAAATTCTTATTAGATATTGGCATATCACAATATACAAAAGATGGAATGTCAGTATCTGGTGATAGTACTATAAAAATGAAATTAAAAGATGGAAAGTACTTATTAGTAATTAGTGATGGAATGGGTTCAGGTCCAGAAGCTAAAAAAAGCAGCCAAATTGTTACAAAAATGTTAAAAAGATTGTTAAATTCAGGCTTCGAAAGAGATACTTCTGTTGAACTAATAAATTCAAATCTATTAAATGTAGCTGATGATGTTTTTGCAACACTCGATATTGCAATTATTGATTTATATAAGGGAAATATAGAATTTATTAAAAATGGAGCATGCCCAACATATATAAAAAATAGTAAAAAAGTTCAAATTATCAAATCACTTACACTTCCAACAGGAGTTGTTAATCAAATTAATACTGATGTTTTTGATAAAGATATAGATTCAAATGATATTGTTGTTATGATTAGTGATGGAATAATGGACTCAAATATAGAATACAAAAATAAGGAACTATGGGTAAAATACTTTTTAGAAGATATGGAAACTACAAATCCACAAAAAATCGCAGATATAATTCTAAAAGAATCTATTGACAATAATTTCGGAAAAGTTAAAGATGATATGAGTATAATTGTATGTAAGTTTATAAAGAAATAATATGAGACTATTCAATTTAGGAACAAAATAGCCAAACGCAGGTGTAGCACTTTTCTTTCGAGCTAACTTCGAGAAAGAAAATGTCCTACACCGACGAGATTTGGCGGACTTTATAGAAATTAAAAATAAGGAGGAATATAAATTATGAAAAACACATTCTATGTAACCACACCAATATATTATCCAAGCGGAAAATTCCACATAGGAACATCTTATACTACAGTTCTTGCAGATTCAATAAAAAGATATAAAGCATTAAGAGGATATGACACATTTTTTTTAACTGGAACAGATGAACATGGACAAAAAATACAAACAGTTGCAGAAAAAAATGGAATGGAACCACAAGAATATGTAGATAAAATGGCAGAAGATGCAAAAAAACTCTGGAAATTAATGGACATAAGCTATGATAAATTTATTCGTACAACTGATGATTATCATTGTAAAGCAGTACAAAAAATAGTCCAAACTTTTATAGATAATGGAGATATTTATAAGGGCAAATATGAAGACTGGTATTGTATACCATGTGAAAACTATTTTACAGAAACACAATTAGTAGATGGAAAATGCCCAGATTGTGGTAGAGAAGTCAAGAAAATGAGCGAAGATGCATATTTCTTCAATATGAAAAAATATGAAGGTTGGTTGAAAGAGTTTTATGCAAAAAACCCAGATTTTATAGTTCCTGAATCAAGAAAAAATGAAATATTTACTAATTTTATTAATCCTGGTTTAGAAGATTTATGCATTAGCCGTAATACATTTGATTGGGGTATACCTTTACCTAATGATCCAGAACATGTTTTATATGTTTGGCTAGATGCTTTAACAAACTATATCACTGCATTAGGGTATAAGAGTGATGATGAAACACTATTTAATAAATACTGGCCTGCTGATTTACAAATTGTTGGAAAAGAAATTATAAGATTTCATGGTATTTATTGGCCAATATTCTTACATGCTTTAGGCTTAGAGCTACCAAAAAAACTATATGCACATAGCTGGATAGTTATGAAAGATGGAAAAATGTCAAAATCAGTAGGAAATATAATTTATCCAGAGACTTTAATAGAAAGATATGGATTAGATGCAACAAAATATTCTTTATTAAAACTAATGGGGTTTGCACAAGATTCAATGTTTACACCAGAAGATTTTGTAGAAAGATATAATGCTGATTTAGCAAATGATTTAGGAAATCTATTAAATAGAACAGTAGGAATGATTAATAAGTATTTTGATGGAGTAGTTTCAGCAAGTCCAAAAGTTAAAACAGAATTTGATGAACCTTTAGAGCAATTTACAAATGATCAAATAAAAAAAGTAGAAGAATTAATGGATACATATCATATAAGTCAAGCATTATCAGAACTTTGGGCAATAATTGCAAGAGCAAATAAATATATAGATGAAACATCGCCTTGGTTACTTGCAAAATCTGAAAGTGAAGATGATAAAGAAAAATTAAAATCAGTAATGTTCCATTTGGCAGAAGTATTAAGAAAAGTTGCAGTAATGCTTATTCCATTTATGCCAAATACATCAGAAGAAATGTTTAAACAACTTGGAATTACAGATGAAGAGCTAAAAACTTGGGATAGTTTAAGTAAATATAAAAACATTAAAGATACAAAAGTAATAGAAAAAGGCGAGCCTTTATTTATGAGATTAGATGCTGAAGAAGAAGTAGAATATCTACAAAGTATAATGAAGAAATAAAGAGAGGAAGTATGTAAATTGCCTAGAAAAAAGAAAGTAGAAATAGATTCTAAACTACAAGATAAATTAGATTATATAGGTATTGATTTGAACAAGATACCTAGATGTATTAAACAATATACAGAAATCAGTTTTAGAACGATAAAAGGATATGATGAGAAAAAATACAAACAATATAGATTTATAAATGTAAATGACATAGAAATACTTATTTCTCCAACTAATAGGGTAGATTCTATTAAAGATAAATATGAACAGGCATTACCTTTGGCATTTTATTTAGATAATCAAAATGAAGAAAATATAGTATATCATACTAAATTTTTACAATTATTAGATAAAGTTTCAATCAAAGAAATTGAAAAAGTTGAAGCAGAACAAAAAAGAATATTAAAAAATATTCCATTTAAAGTAAAATATACTGGGAATTATTTATGGCAAATTTATTATTCAAAAACTTCAGATAAGTATTTTATGATTGTTACTACAGAGGATTCAGACTATTCGACATTTTTCTATTTATTAAAAAAGAAAATAGAAAATAATGCAAATGAAAAGATTTTTGTACCAATAAGTTTAGTAGAATATGAAGGAAAGGTTTTATCAACAAGTGAGATAAAAGATGTTGAAAATTACCTTTGGTTATTTACAAAAGATTATCCTCTTATATACGAGACTTGGGACAAATATGATGAAGTTAGTTTAAATATAATAGGAGAAACAGAAATATTTGATGAGGTAAAAACTTTATACAAGGTTAATTTGAAAACTCCAAGAGAAGGTGCAAAATTTTATAAATTATTAAAAGCATTATTTATTTTGCAAACTGAAATACCTCATTATTATAAATTTAGTACCAATATAGATAAAAATGGTATGCTAGACTTTTATTTAGATAATACTCAAATAAAATATGAGATATTACCAGAATTTATCTATGAACAATACCTTAAATCTGTTAGTATGAAAAATAAGGCAAAATCAGATTTTAATACTTTAACTTCTAAAATTGCTAATTTACAGATGCTTTCAGATGAATTAACTAAAGAATATAATCAAAAAGAAAAACAAATTACAACATATTTAGAATGTAAAAAAACATTTTTTGGAAAAGTAAAATACTTTTTTAAATTCGGGAAAAAGACAAAAATAAATGAAGTGGATTTAAAAACAAGTAAACCACATACAGAAGAAAATAATAAAATTAAAAAAGAAAAATTTAAACTTGAGGAAAGAAATTACACTATTTTTGAACTAGAACAAAGCTATAAAGAGTTAGAAGAAATAGAAGAAAAAAATAATAATTTAGTAATGGACATCAATGCTTTAAAATTAAAAAATAAAAATTTAAAAAAGAAAATTGAAAATGCAACAAATTATATTGAAGAAATTAATAAACATAAAAAAAGCATATTTGAATTTTGGAAATACTCTAATAAAGATGCAGTTGCAACACTAGATGAAGGCGAAGAAGAAGAAATTAATGTTAAAAAAATTGAAAAAGTTTTTGATTTTGAAAATGAGTTTGAGGATTTTGGAATAGAAGCAGATAAAGTTCAAAGAAATAAATATACTGATGATGAACTAGATAGTGCTTTTATAGCAAGTACTAATACTATTAAGTTATTAAGCAGAATGAATATAAAAATCGCAGAAAACAAAGAAATATCAGAAGAATTAAAAAACTTAAAAATGCTTAAAGAGAGAAATGAAGATTCAGATTTTGAAGATGAAGATTTTAATATATTTGGAAAAATTAAACAAACTAATAATAAGGAAAGAACATTAGGCAATAAAACACATAGAGAATCACCAAGAGATAAATTTGACATATTAGGAATTAAAAAAGGATTAAAAGGAGTGGAGCTAAAAAGAACTCTTGAAAAAGTTCTGAAAAACATTAATTCAGCTATACAGAAAAACGGACTTAATGAAGATACATATGTGTACAAGGTATCTACTGAAAATCTTGATTTAAATTCTTTAGAAGTGTTAAGCTTAAATCTTCAAAGTGAACTAGAAGAAGTATTAAAAAATGAAAGCGAAGTTAATAAACTTTATTTATACAAAATAAAACTACCTAAAGAAACTAAGTTTATTGCTTTTACAAATATCATTTTTTATGATAACAAAAATATGACATTACCACTTGGAATGAATCTTTCAGAGAAAATTCTGATAGATTTATCTAATATTAATTTAGATGAAATTAATAAGAAGAAAATAAATAAAATATGTTTTGAAGATGAAGATAATGACTTTTCGAGTATAGTGATGAAGAGTATAATGGTTAAAGAGTTAGAAGTGTGAAGTGAGAAAGGAGTACCCCAATGCTAGATGATAGAAAAAAGAAAGTATTACAAGCAATAGTAGAAGAATATATAAATACAGCAGAGCCAGTAAGTTCAAATGCATTAATATCTAAATATGATTTAAACTGTAGTAGTGCAACAATCAGAAATGAAATGTCAGATCTTGAAAAAAAAGGATTACTAGACAAAATGCATACATCTAGCGGAAGAGTACCATCAGCAAAAGGATATCGTTACTATGTTGATGAGCTTTTGAAAGATGATAATATAAGTTTAGAAGAAGTAAAATACATAAGTAATAAATTAGAAACTAAAGTACATGAAATTGAAGATCTAACAAAAATTACTGCTAATACAATTTCAGAAATAACACATTATACAACAGTTACAATAGGACCAAAAGCTGATGAACAGATTATTCAAGAAATTAAATTTGTATTACTTGGAACAAGAATGTTGCTTGCTATTATTATGACAGATACAGGAATGGTTAAAGAAACAATAATAAAATTTGATGAAGATATCAACGAAAAACAGGTTGAAACATTGAATTATATGTTTAATAACAAACTAAAAGGACAACCTATAGAGAGAATAGATAAGCCATTAGAAGAATATCTTTATCAAGAAATGTCTGATATGGTAAAGGTTATAAAACCAATTATTGAACAAATTAAAAAAGTTTTATTTGAAGAAAACAAAATAGAATTGCAAGGAACAAGAAAAGAATTAGATTTACCAGAGTTTAATAGTCTACAAGTTGCTAAAAACTTTATGAATATATTAGATGAAAAAGAACTAATTGCTGATATGTTAAATTCAGGATTTGCAGAAGATATAAATGTTTATATTGGTGGAGAAGGCGAAGGAGAAGAAGAAAAATTAAAAGATTTTAGTATGGTAACATTTAAACACAAAGTGGGAAATAAAGATTTAGGCACAATAGGAATTATTGGACCTAAAAGAATGGATTATTCAAAAGTCATTTCTGTGATGAAGTATATTAGTAAGAAACTAAATGAGAAATAATTTTTTCCATTGGGAATTATACCCAATGGAAAAAATAGTTTGTTTATATACATATAGGTATAATAAATGTAAGTCTTAATGGTGTAAAAATGCATTAATAAGGAAAGGATGAATTATGGGAATAGTTGTACAAAAATTTGGGGGTACTTCAGTAGCTAACAAAGAAAGAATTGAGAATATTGCAAATATTATTAAAGATACATATAAAAAAGGAAATGATATAATTGTGGTAGTTTCTGCACAAGGAGATACAACCGATGAGCTTATTGATAAAGCATTAGAGATTAACCCAAATCCATCGAAAAGAGAATTAGACCAATTATTAAATGTTGGAGAGCAAATTTCTATATCTTTAGTTGCAATGGCTCTTGAAAAAATTGGCTTGCCAGTAATTAGTCTTTTAGGATGGCAATCAGGAATAATAACAAATTCAGTATACAATTCTGCTAGAATAAAGAAAATAGATATAACTAGAATCGAAAATGAAATCTCTAAACATAATATTGTTATAATAGCTGGGTTTCAAGGTATTAATAAATACGATGATTTAACGACTCTAGGAAGAGGAGGCTCTGATACAACAGCAGTGGCAGTTGCTGCAGCAATTAATGCTGATAAATGTCAAATTTTTACAGATGTAGAAGGAGTTTATACTGCAGATCCTAGAAAGGTTAAAAATGCAATAAAATTAAAAGAAATAACATATGATGAAATGCTTGAACTAGCAATTCTTGGAGCACAGGTATTAAATAATCGCTCTGTTGAACTTGCAAAAAAATTTGGGGTTAAACTAGAAGTTCTTTCTTCATTGAATCCAGTACCAGGTACTATTGTTAAGGAGGATGTAAAAATGGAAAAAATGGTAATTAGAGGAATAACTAAAGATACCAATATTTCACTAATTTCAATTATCGGAGTGAATAATAAGCCTGGAGAAGCTTTTAAGATATTTTCAAAACTTGCAAATAATAATATTGATGTTGATGTTATTATTCAATCTATTGGAAGGGATGAAAACAAAGATATAGTTTTTTCAGTTGCAAAAGATAAATGCAAAGAAGTATTAAAAATTTTAAAAGAAACAATTTCAGATGCTAAGATAATTACTAATGATAACCTTGCAAAAGTTTCAATAGTTGGCGCAGGTATGATTTCTCATCCTGGAACAGCTTCAAAAATGTTTGAAGCACTTTATGACAGTAATATTAATATTCAAATGATTTCTACATCTGAAATAAATATATCAGTTTTAATTGATTTGAAAGATGCAGACAAAGCTGTATCAGCAATTCATGATTCATTTTTTGGAAAATGATATAATAGAAGCTAGGTGTTTTTTTAACAGTTAAAATTAATATAATATAATAAAAAAATTTTGAAACAATGAGTAATATATTATTTAACTCTGTATTTCAATGAATATTAATTACTTTAGAAGAGGTAAAATTAGAAATGTTTAAGAAAATATCTATTATTCTATTATATATTATAGCAATAATAATTTTATTAATCTATGGTATTGCAGAAGTAATACCTAAATTTGATTTATCAGGAATGAATAGAGCTATTCTTTTATGCAGTAGTTGTGCATTTTTATATTTTGGAGGATTGTTGCTTTCAAAATATATAAATGACAATAAACCGATGAAAACTAATTTATGGATATTTTTTATATTATATGTATTGCTATTATAACTCTAACTTTATTTTCAGGATTTTATGGTAGAAATGGCTTTACATTAGTAAAATGGAATAAAGAATTATTTAATAATTATATACATAATTCACTTAATTTAATACCCTTTAAAACAATAATGGAATATATAATGCCACCAAATAATCTATTAAGTAGAATAGTTATTGTTAATATTTTAGGAAATATTTTTGCTTGTATGCCGTTTGGGTTTTTCTTGCCATTATTATTTGAAAAACAAAACAAATTTAAAGTGTTTATTTTAACCATGATGATAATTGTCTTAATAATTGAATTATTGCAATTTGTAACTTTATCAGGAAGCTGTGATATAGATGATCTTATCTTAAATGTATTAGGTGCAGTGACAATGTATTTAATTTTAAGAGTAAAGAAAATTAAAAATGTAGTTCAAAATATATTTTTTCTTTTTTAGCAAAAACACTTGACAAGTGCTAAATAAAGTTGTATTATATTTACAAATTTAGCAAACTATATTTAAGAGTGCTAAAAATAATTATGCAAGGAGGAAGCTATATGGCAGAAAATGAAGAAAATACAGAAAATCAAAACAGCGAAGAAACAAAAGAAATTAAAGAAGAAATAAAAGTAGAAAACAAAAAACAAGAAAAAGAATTGATAACAAAAGAACAATATGATGAATTAGATGATAGATATAAAAGAGTACTGGCTGAATTTGAAAACTTTAAAAAAAGAAGTCAAAAAGAAAGAGAAGGTTTATACAGTTCAGTTTTAGGGGATATAATATTAGGAATGCTTCCTGCAATGGACAACCTAGAAAACGCTATGAAAGCAGAATGCAAAGATGAAAATTATAAACAAGGAATTGAACTTGTATATAAACAATTTAAAGACTTCTTAGAAAAGCACAGAGTACTAGAAATACCAGCAGTTGGGGAAACATTTGACCCAAGTGTTCATGAGGCAGTAAGTAGTGTTCAAGATGATACAAAAGGACCACAAGAAATTGTACAAGAATATAGAAAGGGCTATAAGATTGGAACTAAAGTTATAAGACATTCGATGGTAGTGGTAGCAAATTAAAATGGGCGAAATTGATTTACCTAAAGGATCTAATGGTGAATATCTTGATATGTATGCTAAAATATATTTAGATGATGAAGACCTTTTGCGAAAATATGCAAAAAGGATTAGAGAAGCATATAAAGTAGATTCTTTTGAAATTAATACAAATATGCGTGGGATCCTAAAATTTTATAGAGAATGTAATAAATTGAATCTTGATGAAATAAGAAAAGATTACTTAATGTATGATATCTTTTTAGAAGGTATCGAATACTTGAATGGAGAATCTATAGGAACAATTCAAATTGATAAAAATAAGAAGGAATTTGGAATACAGATTTTCTATCAAGTCAAAGGAAGAGGCTATGCAACCGAAATATGGAACAAAGCTACAGAAATAATGGAGAAAATTGGAATTGAAGATTATAGAGAATATAGAATTTATACTTTTGTTAATAAAGCAACAGATCATTTATTAGGTAAATATGGTAATCCATTTGATGTAAATAGATAAAGTTATTAATTTTAATTATATAAATTCACAAAAGATGTCAAAAAATATAAATTTTAAATAAGAAAAGGAGAAAAGATTATGGGAAAAATTATAGGAATTGACCTAGGAACAACAAATTCATGTGTATCAGTTATGGAAGGAGGAGAAGCAGTAGTTATACCAAACGCAGAAGGAAATAGAACAACTCCATCTGTAGTTGCATTTTCAAAAAATGGAGAAAGATTAGTTGGACAAATTGCTAAACGTCAAGCAGTTACAAATCCAGATAATACAGTTATATCAATAAAAAGAAAAATGGGAACAGCAGAAAAAGTTAGAATAGAAGGAGATTCATTCTCTCCACAAGAAATTTCAGCTATGATTCTACAAAAATTAAAAACAGATGCTGAAAATTATTTAGGACAAAAAGTTACACAAGCTGTAATTACTGTACCAGCATATTTCTCAGATAGCCAAAGACAAGCTACAAAAGATGCTGGAAAAATTGCAGGACTAGAAGTTTTAAGAATTATAAATGAACCAACAGCTGCAGCACTTGCTTATGGAATGGACAAAGAACAAGA
Source organism: uncultured Clostridia bacterium (assembly GCA_947306755.1). Lineage (GTDB taxonomy): Bacteria > Bacillota > Clostridia > TANB77 > CAG-508 > CAG-269. The sequence continues at coordinate 17,441 of CAMZHI010000017.1, forward strand.
TCAAAAAATATTAATTTATGACTTAGGAGGAGGAACATTCGATGTTTCTATTCTAGATATTGGTGATGGAGTATTTGAAGTTCTAGCTACAAATGGTAATACACATCTTGGAGGAGATGACTTTGATCAAAAAATTATAGATTACCTAGTATCAGAATTCAAAAAATCAGATGCAATTGATTTAAGTACAGATAAAATGGCAATGCAAAGATTAAAAGAAGCTGCTGAAAAAGCAAAAATTGAGCTTTCTGGAGTTCAACAAACTCAAATCAATTTACCATTTATTACAGCAGATTCTACAGGACCAAAACACTTAGATATCACTTTAACAAGAGCTAAATTTGAAGAATTAATTCATGATTTAATAGAAGATACAGCAGGACCTGTTAACCAAGCATTAAAAGATGCAGGATTAACAGCAAATGATATTCATAAAGTATTATTAGTTGGTGGATCTACAAGAGTTCCAGCTGTTCAAGATGCAGTAAAAAGAATTACTGGAAAAGATGCTGATAAAGGAATAAACCCAGATGAATGTGTTGCAATAGGAGCTGCAATTCAAGGTGGAGTTTTATCAGGAGATGTTAAAGATTTAGTATTACTTGATGTTACACCACTTTCACTAGGAATTGAAACATATGGTGGAGTATTTACAAAATTAATTGAAAGAAATACTACAATACCAACTAAAAAATCACAAATATTCTCAACAGCAGCAGATGGTCAAACATCAGTTGAAGTTCATGTTTTACAAGGTGAACGTGAAATGGCTGCATATAACAAAACATTAGGAAGATTCCAATTAACAGGAATTCCAGCAGCACCTAGAGGAGTACCACAAATAGAAGTTACTTTTGATATAGATGCAAATGGTATAGTTCATGTTAGTGCTAAAGATATGGCAACAGGAAATAGCCAAAACGTTGCAATTACAGCTTCAACAAACTTAACAGATGAAGATATAGAAAAAGCTGTTAAAGATGCAGAAGCTCATGCTGAAGAAGATAAAAAGAAAAAAGATGAAATCGAAGTTAAAAATAATGCAGAAAGTTTAGTATATAACAGTGAAAAAACTTTAACAGAATTAGGAGATAAAATTTCTGGAGAAGAAAAAGCAAAAATCGAAACAGAAATTGAAGCTACTAAAAAAGCATTAGAATCAAATAACACAGAACAAATAAAAGAAGCTACAGAAAAATTAACAAAAGTATTCTATGAAATGAGCGAACAACTTTATAAAAATGCAAATCCAAATGCAGGAGCAGAAGGAACAGCAGATCCAAACGCTGGAGCTACAGATGCAAATGCTGAAGGAACTTCTGATAATGGAAATGTATATGATGCAGATTATAAAGTGGAAGATGATAATAAATAATGTAAAAAACTATTAGGCGGAATATATAATGTTCCGCCAATATATATAAAAAAAGGACTAATAAAACGACAAAGAATGTATATTACATAAAAAAGTGAGGGGTAAAAATATGGATAAAGATATTCTTGGATTCAAAGAAAAGAGATATAGAGATGATAATTTTTTATATCGTAAGTACTTTATTGATTTAAAGGGTGAAAAGGTTTTTTCAAAAAAGAAAAAGGAACAAGAATATAAAGATATAGAATCGTTAAATCCATATATCAATTACCAAAGGCATCCAGAGTTGGCAGAAGCTATAGTAATGGAAGATGAGGAATTAAGAGCAATTTATAAAGAATTGAAAATAAAATTTCCGAAATTGATAAGGAGCGAGGTAAATTTTTTAATACATTGGGGATATGTATTAGTCGATTTATGTAGTTTAACTAGTGATAACTATTTTATCTATGATAGTTATACTATACCTGAGGAGATATTAGAAGAAATAAATAAAGAAGATCCATATGGATTTTTACAAAGATATGATGCAGGATTAGGAACAACAGAAGAATGGGAGAAACTCGAAAAATTACATTATCGAATTTTAGAAGAAAGAAGTAAGCTTGAAAAAAAAATATCAAACATTAATCAAGAGGGAGCCCCAAGATAGAAAAATAGATTTAGTACTAAAAGGAGATTCTTTAGAAAAAACAATTGTATAATGTGCAGTTAGAAAATCTGTTAGAAATAAGATTTTTCCATGAAATGCTCTAAGTGGAGCAAAAGTTAATTATAGATTATCAAATGAAAAAGAATTAAAAATATAGAATTAGGAGGAAAAAATGGCAGAGAAAAAGGACTATTATGAAATACTAGGAGTTAGCAAAACAGCTACTGATGACGAACTAAAAAAAGCATTTAGAAAAAAAGCAAAACAATGGCATCCAGATGCGAATCCTAATAATAAAAAAGAAGCTGAAGCAAAATTCAAAGAAGTAAATGAAGCTTATGAAGTATTGTCAAATCCTCAAAAAAGGCAAATGTATGACCAATTTGGAACAGCTGACCCTCAGCAAGCAGGTTTTGGAGGAGGTCCATTTGGTGGAGGAAATGGATACTATTCATATAGCACATCAGACTTTGGTGATTTTGGCGATTTAGGGGATATTTTCTCTTCATTTTTTGGTGGTGGATTTGGAGGACAACGCTCAAGTTCCAGGAGAAACAATGGACCGAGAAAAGGTGAAGATTTAAATATTGGAATAGATATTTCATTTGAAGAATCTTTTTTAGGTGTTGAAAAAGAAATAATAGTTACAAGGCAAGAAACTTGTAGCCATTGTAATGGAACAGGTGCTAAAAAAGGAACTAATCCAATAAAATGTCCAACATGTAATGGAACTGGTAATGTTACAACATTCCAAAATACAATATTAGGTAGAGTTCAAACAAGAAGAACATGCTCAGACTGTCATGGTACTGGAGAAATTATAAAAGAACCTTGTGAAAATTGTCATGGAAAAGGAACAATAAGAAAAAATCCAAAAGTAAAAATAAAAATTCCGGCTGGAATAAATGATAATCAAACTGTAGTACTTCGTGGAGAAGGAAACCCAGGAGTAAAAGGAGGGCCTGCAGGAGATTTATATATAACAGTTAGAGTAAGAAAAAGCTCAATCTTTAAAAGAGATGGAAACAGTGTATATTGTGATATTCCTGTTACTATTACTCAAGCAACATTAGGCGCAGAGCTTGAAATTCCAATGGTAGATGGAAGTAAAGAAAAGTATAAAATTCCAGAAGCAACTCAAACAGGAACACAATTTACAATTAGAGGAAAAGGATTTAAAAGTATTAATTCAAGTATGCAAGGTAACTTTATTTTTAGAGTTGTTGTTCAAACTCCAAAAAAATTAACAAAAGAACAAAGAGACTTACTTATGCAACTTGCAAAAACTATGAATGAACAACCACCAGTTAAGAAAAAAGGTATTTTTGGATAATTTTGCATTGGGGACAGTCCCGAGTGCGAAATTTTGTATTGGAGACAGTCCCCAATGCAAAATTTATAGAAAGAGAGAAAAATATGTTATCAATTAATATTTTATGTGTTGGTAGAATAAAAGAAAATTATTTAAAAGAGGCTCTTTTAGAATATTCTAAAAGGGTCTCTAAATATTGTAATTTAAATATAATAGAAGTTCAAGATGAAAAAGTACCAGATAAATTAAGTGAAAAAGTAATTCAGAACATAAAAGATATAGAATGTGAAAAAATGTGTAAATACATAAAAAAAGACACATGTTTAATTGCATTAGATTTAAACGGAAAAGAATTAAGTTCTGAAGAGTTTTCAAGAGAGATAGACAATATTTCACTAAATTATAGTTCGATTACTTTTGTAATTGGTGGAACACTTGGAATATCAAATAAAATCTTGAATCAATGTAATAAAAAGATATGTTTTTCCAAAATGACATTTCCACACCAATTAATTCGCGTATTTTTATTAGAGCAGATTTTTAGAGGATTTAAAATTTCTAATGGGGAAACATATCATAGATAGTTGTCAATGGGGACGGACCTTTTTGACAACTTTTTTTGAAAATGTGTTTTTTTATTGCTATTTTTTTTGAATTTATAATTGCAAGCAAATAAAATGATATATATATGTTGGAAAAATATAAAAAATGTATTATAGCAGATACATTTATATTTTTAAACAAATTCAATTATTCCTTTTCCAAGTTTAGAAATCCTAGCCAAAGAATAAATATCTAAACCAGCATCTTCAATTTTATTTCTTCCGGGCTGAAAAGCCTTTTCAATAACAATCCCAACACCTGCAATATTACATTTTGCCATAGATAAAATTCTAGAAGCTCCAAGAACAGCTTCACCATTTGCTAGAAAATCATCTATAATTAAAATATTTTCATTTTCTTTTAAAAACATTTTAGAAGCAGTTAAAGTATAGTCTGAATTTTTAGTAAAAGAATGTACTTTAGTTTCATATAAGTCATTATTTAAGATACTTGAATGTTGTTTTTTAAAAACAACCATAGGAACATTTAATGATGAAGCTGTAGCAAATGCAGGGGCAATTCCAGAGCTTTCAATAGTTACAATTTTATCAATTTTTTTATTTCCAAAATAATTAGCAAATTCTTTTCCAATTTCATTTATTAAATTAACATCAACTTGATGATTTAAAAAACTATCAACTTTTAAAATATGTTCATTTAGTGCAATTCCTTCTTTTAATATTTTTTCTTTTAATAATTTCATTTTTTAATCCTTTCTGTTGTCACTGGTACCGGAGATTTTTGACATGGTTGTTGTCACTCGTACCGGAGATTTTTGACAACATTTCTATGTTTATTAAGCTATATTTTAGCAAAATTAAAAGAAAAAATCAACTATACTACATATAGTGTTTTACTTTTAAATAGTGAATATATAAGTATTTTAAGAATAAATCGAATGCGATTGGAGCATTATTAGAAATTCTTATTTAATAAAATGAGGGATGTTCACGGTACTCAAGCGTAGCGCAGAGGGTCTCAAGTGAAATGGCTCATTTTATTAAATTAGAATTTCTTTAATGTGTATTGAGCCGAGATTTTTCGAAAAATATTTATATATTCACTATTAAAGATTATTAAAATATTTTTGCACAATAAAAATATGGCTTTAAATAAAAAAACGTGGTATAATAACAAAAGAACAGAAAAATATAGCCAAAAATCTCCGGTACGAGTGACAACAACCATGCCAAAAATCTCCGGTACCGGTGACAACAAGGAGAATTTATGCAAGATAAAGAAAACACTATTTTAAATTTTATGAAAGATAAAGATTATGTGCCAATGAAAGCTAAAGAAATGGCACTTGTTTTAAACATACCAAAAGATAGGTATAATGAACTTATTGAAGTTTTAAATAATCTAGAGTCAGAATGTAAAATTATAAAAAACAGAAAAAATAGGTATAGATTAAATGATGATGATGTTTTAGTTGGAACATATAGAAGAAATTCTAAAGGATTTGGATTTGTTAAAACAGAAGAATTTGAAGAAGAAATTTTTGTATCTAAGGATGACTCAAATAATGCACTTAATGGTGATAAAGTGTTAATAAATATATATAAAAATCACGAAAAGGGAAAAAGCGTTGAAGGAAAAATAGTAAAAATTATTTCTCATGGTAAAAATACTTTAGTTGGAACTTTTCAAAACAGTAAAAACTATGGTTTTGTTATACCTGATGACAAAAACTTTGGAACAGATATATTTATTTCAAAAAGCAATTTTGGAAAAGCTAGAAATAATCATAAGGTTTTAGTTGAAATTATAAAATTTGGTGAAAAGGGAAAACATGCAGAAGGTAAAATTATTGAAGTTTTAGGTAGACCTAATGAAGCTGGTGTAGATATGCTTTCTTTAATTAAAGAATATGGACTTCCTTCAACATTTCCAGAAGCGGTTGAAAATGAGGCAAAATCTAAAGGAGATAAAATTGATATCACACAAATCAAAAATAGAGTAGATTTAAGAGATAAATTAATTTTTACAATTGATGGGGAAGATGCAAAAGATTTAGATGATGCAGTTAGAGTTGAGAAATTAGAGGATGGTAATTATATTCTAGATGTACATATTGCTGATGTAAGCCACTATGTAACTCAAGATAGTTTATTAGATAAAGAGGCATATTTAAGAGGGACAAGTATTTATATGCTAGGAAGAGTTATTCCAATGTTACCTCGTGAGCTTTCAAATGGAATATGTAGTTTGAATGCAGGAGAGGATAGATTTACTCTTTCTTGTTCAATGAAGATAAATCCTCATGGTGAAGTAATTGATTCTAAAATATACAAGGCAATTATAAATGTTACTGAAAGAATGAATTATAAAGATGTTCAGAAAATATTAGATAAATCAGATAAAGAAGTTCTAAAAAAATATGAAAAATATTTAGATGAATTTGATAAAATGAAAGAGTTGGCTCTAATTCTTAAAAATAGAAGAATGGAAAAAGGATACTTAAATCTTGATATACCAGAAAGTAAAATAGAGCTTGATCAAGATGGCTTTGCAATAGATGTTCATAAATATGAAACATATTTTTCTCATGAGATAATAGAGCAATTTATGCTAACTGCAAATGAGACAGTGGCTGAAAAATTCTTTTGGCTAGAAGCTCCTTTTGTATATAGAATTCATGAAGACCCTGATATAGACAAAATAAAAGAAGCAAATAAATTTTTATATAATATGAATTTAAAAATTAAAGCTAATAAAAATAAAATTTATCCAAAAGCTTTTGCTGAAGTATTAGAAGAAATAAAAGGAAAGGAAGAGGAAAGAGTAGTATCTAATTTAATTTTAAGAACATTGAAACTTGCTAGATATTCTGATGAAAACGTTGGTCACTTTGGAATTGCAAGTAAATACTATTGTCATTTTACATCACCTATTAGAAGATATCCTGATTTATTTATCCATAGAATTGTATCAAAATATTTGGATAGTAATTATAATGTTTCTGATGAATTTATAGAAAAGTACAAAACACTTGCAAAACAAGCTGCAATTAATTCTTCTGAAAGAGAAAAGGTTGCTACAAAAACAGAAAGAGAAGCGGAAAAAATTAAAAAAGCAGAATATATGGAATCTCATATTGGAGAAGAATATGAAGGAGTTGTTTCAAGTATAACATCATTTGGAATGTTTGTAGAACTTGAAAATACAGTAGAAGGTTTGGTTGGATTTAAAGATATGGGAGATGAATACTTTTATTATGATGAAAACAATAAAACTCTAGTGGGAGAACATACGAAAAAAACATACAAAATAGGAGACATAGTTCAAATTAGGGTAGTAAATGCAAGCAAAATATTAAGACAAGTGGATTTTGAAATTATGAAAAAAGGAGATGGATGAAAAAAGAGAGAAAAAAGGGGACGGAGAATTTTTCAAAAAATTCTCCGTCCCCTTTTTTCTCCGTTCCATTTCTTCGATTTATGCTTCTTTTTAAATTCCTCTACCTATTGTGCTATCAGTTTTTCCCATATACTGCTTATCTCGAGGAGATAATTTAGTGCTGTTTGGATATGCTGTATGTTTTGTTTTTGGTATACCAGCTGACATTGATTCTCTGAAAGAATTTTTGCTAGTCTTTACAATGAAATTGCCAGTAGTGCTTAAGTTATTTTCAACAAAATTAGCGAATTCATTAAGTGAATTAAGATTATTTTGTTTTCGGGATTTTTCTTTTGAAGAAAGATAATCCATTAAATCTTCATAACTACTACAAGAATCTCCTAACATAATTTTGTTGGTTTTACTTGAATAACCTAATATATCTGGATACTTTGAATCAGAATCTGAAAAACCATAAAAAGTATAACCATTTATATCATATATATTGTTTATATGTGTTGTACCTGGTTTGTATTCATTTAAATCAAATGTTATATCTTCCCAATGATCAATTTTACCATCTTCATCATATATTGGATTTTGAGCACGGTAATCTTTCTCAACAAAAGAATCAATTCTATCAACATAATCAGGTACAATTCCTATACCTTCATTCAAGACTGCTTCAGCAACATCAATCATTTCATCTGTTACAGGTTCTCCTCCAGCATAATCAGCTAAATGACCTGAATCCATATAGCCTTGTGTTCCATAAACCCAGGTTTTAACAAAATCGTAAAAGCCTTTTTCGCCAGGTACACCATGGTATTCTCCTCCAAATTCGTAGTTAAACGAATTTTGCAAAACTTTTAACTCTGTAGCAGCTCCTTTTATCGAGATTTGCTCTGAAAATGCGACTGCGGCAAAAGGTATTAATTGATCTCTTGAAAAGTTAAATGTTGTTTTTTCATGAGTATTTGTTGATTCTATTTGTGTAGGTGTAGTTTTATGATTAAAGGTATTATATGTTTTCGCTATGTTTAATCCGACTAACTAATACAAATGCACCCGTTAGTGTTGCTGCTCGAATGATTTTCTTTTTATCCATATGATAAATCATCTCCTTTATTACTAAAATAATATAAGTAAGTTATTTAATAATAAGTTCATACCTTTAATTATAGCATAATATCAACGTTTTGTCAAAAATTGTAAATTTTATTTATTTATTATTTTCTTAGTAAGATCTAAATTAGCCACACCATCAGCTTGATATCCTAAAGTATAAATATTTGTAGCTAAGATATCTTTTTCAATCATCATATTTAAATTTCTGTTTATATTTTCATCCATAAATTTTTTAACAGAAGTAATGATTTTTAAGTTTGGATTCTTTTTAGAAATTCTGCTTAATAACTCTTTTCCATTTTTACTAAATCCAAGAACTCTAATATATGGAGTAATTTTTTTGGAAATATCCATTTCTTTTCCGAGTTATTCCAAGTAAAGAATATAGTAAAATTCTTTTAATTCTTGTTTCTGTATATCTTTTTGATGAAACTTGGCTTATAAGGTCATATAAACTATTTGTTGAATTAGCTGCTTTTTTTATTCCATGTTCTAATCCTTCAGAAACATCAGGTAATTTTCTTAAAGAATCAAAATTTGAATTTCTTAAATTATATATTATTAATTTTTCAAAATCTGAAATATCTCTAACAAAATGTCCTTTACTTAATTCTTCTTTTAAAATAGTATAGGAACTAGGAGTCATAGAGCTTTTTAAATTACGAGTATTGCCTGTTTTAATCATTTCTCTAATTGATGTAGAAGAAGATATTTTTCCAGTATAATCTTTGTTTAGATGATTTGTATTTCCTCTTGGAACTAAAATAGGTTGTATTTTTGAATGATGTTTTTTTAAAGCTTTTAAATATTCTATAGCTAATATATTATTTGATCCTGATAATACTGATCTATAAGAAAAATCATTTAAATATTCAATTAAAGCATTTTCTCTAGCTTTTGGAAAAGATAAACCTTTATCTAATTCGGATTGTAAAAATAATTTATATTCTTTAGGTTCATCAAATAAGGTATTTGCAAGAATATTTAATCTGTTTAATTCTTCACACTCTGTTCCGAATGAAATGTGGTCAACTATTTTTAAAGAATTTAAAATTTTAATTGCACCATCTGCAAAATTTTCTGCACTAGAAACAGAATAAAGTGTTGGCAATTCTATTACTAAATCAACACCATTATCGAGAGCCATTTCACATTTAGTCCATTTATCAACTAAAGAAGCTTCTCCACGTTGAGTAAAATTCCCTCCAATTATTGCTACAACATAATTATCTTTGGTAAGTTCTTTTGATTTTAAAAGATGATATAGATGCCCATTATGAAATGGGTTATATTCAGCAATAATTCCTAATACCATAAATTCGTTCCTTTCTTTAAAACAATATTATAATTCTGTAAGTGCTAAGCAGTTCGCCAAATCTCGTCAATATAGGATGTTTTCTTTCTCCTAATTGCTCGAAAGAAAAGTGCTACCCTGCGTTTGGCTTCTTATGTTCCTTTTTTGACAGCTTTCTAATAGACATTATATCAAATATTCATGAAAAATCAAGTACGGTGTCACGTGTACCGGAGAATTTTGGCAAATAATAATAAAAAGCAAGAATTTCTTGATTTTTTTATTTTTTTATAGTAGTATAAAGGTGAATAAAGTGTGTCCAAAAATAAAAAGGAGGTGCAGTATGGAAAGAGTTGACAAAATAAATTATTATTTAGATATAGCTGAAACAATATCAGAAAGAGGAACATGTCTTCGAAATAATTATGGAAGTGTAATTGTAAAAAATGACGAAATTATTTCAACAGGATATTGTGGTGCACCAAGAGGTAGAAAAAATTGTATAAATCTAGGGTATTGTACAAGAAAACAGAAAACAGATCTAAGTGGAGCAGGTTTTGAACACTGCAGATCTGTTCATAGTGAGCAAAATGCAATAATTTCAGCTAATAGAAGAGATATGTTAGGAAGCACCTTATATCTAGTTGGAATTAATAAAAGAAATGGAGAATATGTTAAAGACAACTATCCTTGTACTTTGTGTAAAAGAATGATTATCAATGCTGGTATTGAAAGAGTTGTTATGAGAGATACAAAAACAGAATACAGAGTTGAATTTATTGAAGATTGGATTAAAAATGATGATACAATGGTGGATAAACTTTAGTATCTAAATATAAGTTATAATTCATAGATAATAAATATATATTTTAGAATGAAGTGCGTAAGCGTTCAGCCACTGCATACTGCCATTGTAACAGGCAGAGCCTTAACAATGGGCAGCAAACCGGAGCGTTAGCGCAGGGCGCCTGGAGCAATTGACATATATAGTTCAATTATATAATTTATTATATAATTGAACAT
>CAMZHI010000018.1 GCA_947306755.1 uncultured Clostridia bacterium
AGAACGCATAGGAATAAAAGATCATTTTGGAAGATCTGCAAGTGCAAAAGAATTGTTACATTACTATGGATTAGATGCAGAGGGAATAGTGTCATTGTTTTAGATTGGAGTGAGAAGGAGGTATAGGCATGTCAGTATCAGAAAAAGAATTAGTACACATCGCTGATTTATCAAGCTTAGAATTAAAAAAGGAAGAAATACAAGATTATTTAGAAAATTTTCAAGAAATTATAGATTTTTCAAATGTTATTAATAATGCTCCTGTTGAAGATTTAGATATTACAATAGGAATTAATGAATCTAAAAATAGATTTAGAAAAGATGAAGTTAAAGAATTTGAAGATACAGATGCTTTACTTTTCAATGGACAGGGAATACAGCAGAATATGTATAAGTTGCCTAAAGTAGTTCAATAAAAAGTATGAAAGAATTATAAAATTTGCAGAGAAAATGTAGGGGCGATTTTAATCGCCCGCAATATTGCAAAAAAAAAAATTGAGGTAGGGGCGATTTTAATCGCCCGCAATATTGCAAAAAAAAAATTGAGGTAGGGGCGATTTTAATCGCCCGGATTAAAGAAATTATTAATTGTACTGAAATATAGAAAGGAAAACTAAAAATGAATATCACAGATTTAACAGTTCATGAATTACAAGAAAAATTAAAAAATAAAGAATTGACTGTTACTGAAATTACTGAAGCATATTGTAATAGAATTGAAGAAAAAGAAAAAGATATAGATAGCTTTAATACAACATATTTAGATGAGGCAAGAAATCAAGCAAAAGAAATACAAGAAAAAATAAATAATGGAGAAATAATAGGAGATTATGCTGGAATTCCTATTGGAATAAAAGATAATATATGTGTTAAAGGAACAAGAACAACTTGTAGTTCAAAAATGTTAGAAAATTTTATTGCCCCATATTCTGCAACAGTTGCTGAAAAATTAAATGCTGAAAATATTATTACACTTGGAAAAACAAATATGGATGAATTTGCAATGGGAACATCAACAGAAAATTCAGCATTTAAAATCACTAAGAATCCATGGGATTTAACAAGAGTTCCAGGAGGAAGTTCTGGAGGTTCAGCTGCTGCAGTAGCTGCAAACTTAGTTCCTTGGGCTTTAGGATCAGATACTGGAGGAAGTATTCGTCAACCAGCTTCACTTTGTGGAATTGTAGGGTTAAAACCAACTTATGGATTAGTTTCAAGATATGGATTAATTGCATATGCTTCAAGTTTAGATCAGATTGGAGTTCTAACAAAAGATGTAAGAGATTCTGCTAAATTATTAACACTAATTGCAGGAAAAGATGAAAAAGATTCAACTTCAGAGGATAAGGGAAATATAAATTATGAAGATTGCTTAAAAAATGATGTAAAAGGTTTAAAAATAGCTCTTCCAAAAGAGTTTTTTGGAGAAGGACTTGATAAAGAAGTAAAAGATAAATTATATGAAGCAGCAGAAATTTATAAAAAGCTTGGAGCAGAGGTTGAAGAAATATCTGTAGATATAGAAAAATATGTATTAGCAACTTATTATATAATCGCAGATGCAGAAGCAAGTTCAAATCTAGGAAGATTTGATGGAATTAGATATGGACATAGAACAAATGAATACTCTAATATAGAAGAAATCTTTAAAAAATCTAGAAGTGAAGGCTTTGGAGATGAAGTTAAAAGAAGAATTATATTTGGAACTTATGTATTATCTTCAGGGTATTATGATGCATATTACAAAAAAGCTCAAAAATTAAGAACTTATATATCAAATGAATTCAATAAAGCATTTGAGAAATATGATATTATTCTTATGCCAACATCACCAACAACAGCATTTAAAATTGGAGAAAAATCTGGAGATCCAATGCAATTGTATTTAGCAGATATAGATACAGTATCTGTAAATGTTGCAGGACTTCCAGGTATATCAATTCCATGTGGTGTTGATAGTAAAGGCTTACCAGTTGGAATGCAATTAATAGGAAATAAATTTCAAGAAGAAACTATTTTAAACGCAGCATATACATTTGAGCAGGAGTATAAGTTTAGAGAGAAATATAAGCCACAGGCTATAAACAAATCAAAAATACTTATTTAATTGAACAAAGAAGGGAAGGATAATTTAAATGGCTAAAGAAGATTACGAAGCAGTTATAGGATTAGAAGTTCACGCAGAGCTTTCTACAAAAACAAAAATATTTTGCTCATGTAAAACAACTTATGGAGGAGCACCAAATACTCAGGTTTGCCCTGTATGTATGGCGATGCCAGGAGCATTACCAACCTTAAATGAAAAAGTTGTAGAATATGCTGTAAAAGCGGGGTTAGCAACAAATTGTACCATATCTCAAGATAGTAAAAATGATAGAAAAAATTATTTTTATCCAGATACACCAAGAGCTTATCAGATTTCACAATATGATAAACCTTTATGTGAGCATGGTTATATTGAGATAGAAGATGATGATGGAAATAAAAAGAAAATTGGAATTACAAGAATTCATATAGAAGATGATGCTGGAAAATTAAATCATGATGAATTTGGTGGAGGAACATTAGTAGATTTTAATAGAGCAGGAGTACCATTAATAGAAATAGTTTCAGAGCCAGATATTGCAACAGCAGGAGAAGCGGAAAAGTATTTAAAAAAATTAAAATCAATCTTAGAATATATAGAAGTATCAGACTGTAAAATGCAAGAGGGATCATTTAGAGCAGATGTAAATGTTTCAGTACATAAAAAAGGAGAACCTTTTGGCACACGTACAGAATCAAAAAATATGAATTCATTTAGAAGTATTGTAAGAGAAATCGATTATGAAATTGAAAGACAAATTGATATCATCGAAAATGGAGGAACAGTTACTCAAGATACTTTAAGATGGGATGATGTGTCTGGAAAAACCTTTGTGATGAGAACAAAGGAAAATGCAGATGATTATAGATATTTCCCTGAGCCAGATTTAGTAGCTATAAAACTTTCAACAGAATATATAGAAAATGTGAAAAAGAGTTTGCCAGAACTTCCAGAATCTAGGTATGAAAGATATTTAAATGAATACAAATTATCAGAAAAAGATGCAAAAATATTAGTATCATCAAAATACTTATCAAACCTATTTGAAGAAGCAGGTAAAATATGTGGAAACTATAAATCTGTTAGCAACTGGATAATTTCAGATATTTTAAGAATTTTAAATGAAAAAGAAATGGAAGCAAATCAAATACCATTTGAAGCGAAGTATTTAGCTAACTTAGTTAATTTAATAGATAAGGGAACAATTAGTTCAAAAATAGCAAAAGATGTATTAGAAGAAATGTTTGAAAATCCAAGAGAACCAGAAGAAATAATAAAAGAAAAAGGTTGGATACAAATATCTGATGAAGGAGAAATTAAAAAAATAGTTCAAGAAATATTAGAAGCAAATCCACAATCAGTTGCAGATTACAAAGCAGGAAAAGACAGAGCATTAGGATTTTTAGTAGGACAAGCAATGAAAGCAACAAAAGGAAAAGCAAATCCACAAATGCTAAATAAAATGTTTATAGAAAACATGTAATTTTTCATTGGGGACAGTCCCCAATGAAAAATTTCGCACGCGGGACTGTCCCCAATACAAAATCATTTTTTTGCAAGATGTTTCAATCCATATTCTATGATTTGGTTTACTACAGCATTAAAACTAATATCATGTTTTTCTGCTAATTCTGAAATTTTGTCAAAATTATCACCACTTATTCTGATGGTTCTTGTTACACTTTTTTTAGCTTTAATAGCTTTTTCTATTTTTAAATCTTCCATTTTATCCAGTTCCTTTCAAATTTTATTGTATACAAATTAAAACTGAAAAACAGTACACATTTTTTATAAAAACTAAACTCTTGAAAATTATGTTATTATTTGATATAATTTATATGTAAAGTATTGATTTAAGGAGATTTATAATGGATAGATTAAATACCTTTAAAAAATATGTTGTTTGGTTAATTGCATTTTATTTGTTTAGTATGCTAGTATCTTATATTGGGCTTAATGCAAGATATAATAGTATTGATTCTACTGGAGAAGTTCCGGGAGGAATAAAGATAGATTTAGCTCAAGCGACATCTGTTAATGGCAGAATTTTTGGCGAAGTAACCTCAACTGAAGGAAATGAATTAGAAGGAAAATATTTGAAAATTGATATTTTTTCAAAGAGTAATGATTTAATAGGTACTAAATTTTTAAAACTTGAAAATATTAATTTAGATGAGCCTAAAAAATTTGCGGTATATTTTCAAGTTGAAAATGTTAAAAAATATGCGATAAATGTTATTGATAGCAGTGAAGAAATAGATAAAGAAATTGTTAAGGTTAATGAGTTATATAAAGAAATATTTATTGATAAAGATTTAAAAAAATGGTTAATTATTACTTTAATTGTATATGCATTGCTATTTGGATAAGAATTATAATTGGTATATTTAGTAATACATTAAAAATAAAGCCTCTATGTAAATAGGGGCTTTTAATATATGGTTTTTAGATTTAACGATTTTTATTGTTTTTATTACTTTTATTATTATTATCTTTACTATTCTTATTATTATTTTCTGACATATTTAACACCTCCATTTAAGATTGTTATATAAATATTATTAACAAAAATAAAAAAAACATACAGGTTAAATCTTGTAAAAAAAAATAAAATATGTTAGCATAAGTTTAAAATTAGAATAAAATTTAATAATGGTTATATTTGAGAAAGGATTTTAAAAGTATATGGATTTTAAAAATCAAAAATTAATTGAATTTGAAAATTATATTATTAATAAAAAAGTTGCAATAATTGGATTAGGAGTAAGTAATTTACCTTTAATAGATTATTTTTATATCAAAAAATCAAATGTTACTATATTTGAAGGAAGAGAAATTGATAAAATACCAAAAGATGTTTTGGATAAGATAAAAAAATATAAAATGAAAATAATTACAGGAAAGAATTATCTTTTTAATTTAAAAGGATTCGATTTAATATTAAGAAGTCCAAGTTGTTTGCCAACGACACCAGAACTTGAAAAAGAAGAGGAAAGAGGAGCAATTGTTACAACTGAAATTGAATTATTTATGAAAATGTGCCCATGTCAAATTATTGGAATTACAGGTAGTGATGGTAAAACAACAACAACAACTTTAATATATGAAATATTGAAAAATGCTGGCTATAATACCTATGTAGGTGGTAATATTGGAACACCATTATTTACAAAGTTAAAAGAAATTAGGCCAGATGATAAAGTAGTATTAGAATTAAGTAGTTTTCAATTAATGGGAATGGATGTAAGCCCTGATATCTCAGTAATAACAAATATTTCACCAAATCATTTAAATGTACATAAAGATTATGAAGAATATATTGATTCTAAGAAAAACATTTTTAAGTATCAAAATGAAAATAGTATTTTAGTTTTGAATTATGATGACAAGATAACAAAAGATTGCAGCAAAGAAGCAAAAGGAAAAGTTATTTTTATTAGCAGTAAACAAAAACTAAATAATGGATTTTTTGTAGAAGAAAAAATGATAAAAAACAGTGTAGATGGTTTAAGAAAACATATTGTAGATACTATAGATCTTGTTTTAAGAGGAACACATAATTATGAAAATATTTGTAGTGCATTAGCGGCAACTAGTACGTTAGTTGATCAAAATGTAGCTGTAAATATAATAAAAAAATTTAAAGGTGTTGAACATAGATTAGAGTTTGTTAAAGAAATAGATGGAGTAAAATGGTATAATGATTCAGCAAGTACAACTCCTACAAGACTTGTTTCTGCTTTAAATGCCTTTGATGAAGATATCGTACTGATTGCAGGTGGTGCTGATAAAAATCTAGATTATACGCCAGTTGCAAAACCAATTTTAGATAAAGTAACAACTTTAATATTAATGGGTCAAACAGCTGAAAAAATATTTAATAGCGTAAAACAAGAAGAAGAAATTCGAAAAAAAGAAATACCAATCTATATGGCAAAGAATTTGCAAGAAGCTGTAAACTTAGCAAAAAAACATGCTAAGCAAATAGTATTATTTTCTCCTGCAAGTACAAGTTTTGATATGTTTAAAGATATGTATGAAAGAGGTAGAATATTTAAGGATATAGTTAATACTATGAAGTGAAAAAACAAATATTACAACAATATTACATTTATATGACATTTTAATTAAATGTATTGCAAATAAAAATAAAAAAAAGTAAAATAAAAAAGAATGATAACTACAGAAAAACAAGGAGAGTATATAATGCAAAATTGTTTGGGAATATATATCGAAAACAATTTAATTAAATATGCTAAAGTCTCAAAAGATAAAGATAAATATAAAATTGAGGCTTATGGGTTGAAATTTTTTGACAACATAAATGAAGCTATAAAACAAGTAGTTGATGAAACATTTAGCTTTAACACACCAATTAGCATAAATCTTGCTAATGAAAAATATTTATATTTCGACATTTTTTCATTGCTTTCAAAAAGTGATATTCAAAAAACAGTGCAAACAGAATTTGAAGCATATTGTGATGAAAATAAGTACAATACAAAGGCTTTTGAGAATAGATATGCACTTGTACCAAATATAGAAAATAAAGAAAAAATAAGAGCTATAAATATTATAGTTAATAAAATAGAACTTAATAAACAGAAACAATATTTGGAAAAAGCCAATCTTACAAAAATAGTTCCAATTGGAATAGCTATAACTAATATTGCAAGATTAGAAAAAAAAGAAAATGCAATAATTGTTAATATGGAAGAAAAAACAACTATTACAACAATTTATGACAGACAAATATATAATATAGAAATGCTGGATTCTGGAAGTGAAGAAGTTCTAGAAAAAATTAATAGAGTTGAAAACTCTATGAGTAAAGCCTATGAAATATGCAAAGGTACAACCATATATACTTCAAATGTAATAGATGATACAAAAGAACAGCCATATTTAGAAACAATTATTCCAACCTTATATCTTATAGCAGATAGAGTTCAAAAGACTATAGCGGATTCTCCTGTTAAAATAGGAACTGTATACTTAACAGGAACATTAGCAGTAGTAAACAATGTAGATCTTTACTTTCAAGAAATACTTCAATCTGTTGATTGCAAAATACTGAAACCAATAATGGCTGATGATCTATCATTACAAAATAACATTAAAGACTTTATTGAAGTAAACAGTGCAATTGCACTTGCTATGCATGGGTTAGGAGAAGGCATACAAGCTCTAAACTTTAAAGAATCAAATTTCGGGCAAAAGGCCAAACAGCTAATTAATGCTAATGTTAGTTTTGGAAAAAGACAAAACAAAACTGATAAAAACGGAAAACCTAAAAAAGAAATTAATATTGATTTAAGAGGTGCACTTGATAAAACCGAAATTATGCTTGTAAGAGTATTTGTTGCGATTATTATTATAAATATTTTGTTTGTAATTTTTTCAAAACTATTAACTAAACAAATGAACAAGAAACAAACAGAAATAGAAGGACTAATTGCAAGTGAACAGTCGGAAATAGCAAAAATCGAAGCAAATACTAAAGAATTAGATAATAAAAACAAAAAGTATGTAGCTTTAACACAAGAATTAAAAGCTATAAACGAAAAAATAAGTACAATTGCAGAAATGAAAAATTCGATACCTAATTTACTTAATCAAATAATGTATGTAATTCCAGAAGAGGTTAAGTTAACATCTGTTGAAAATACTTCAGGCAAAAACATGAAAATAGTTGCTGAATCTGAAAATTATGATCAACTTGGTTATTTTATTGCAAAAATAAAACTTGAAGGATATTTAAAAGATGTTGTATCTTCAAGTGGACAAAAAACAGGAAATACTGTAAAGGTAACAATAGAAGGAGTTTTACCATGAGAAAAATATTAATTAGTATTCTTGTAGGTTTGATGTTAATTGGTTCATGCTTCTTTATGGTAAATGGTTTGGCTAGAGTTAATATTAAAGGAGCAAAAGGAATTGATGAAAAAGACACTACAATAAATAACAAAATATCAGAGCTCTCAGATATTATAAGTGTTAAATATCAAGAAGCTGAAGCTAATCTTAAATCATCATCAAATAAGTTGATAGATAGTAAAACAGAATATGAGAATCAAGCAGCATTGTCTAATTTAAATAAATCTAGTTATGCTTCAAAACTTGAATCTTATGATATAGATTATTTATGGACAAAGCTTGGAAATTATGCTAAAGATGAAAATGTAGTAATAAAAATTGATGTCACAGCTGGAGGAGTAAGCTCGAATCTATATAATCTAAATTTTACAGTAACAGGTTCATATGTTGGAACTACAGACTTTATATATGATATTGAAAATGATTCAAAATTAGGATTTAAAATTGATAGTTTTAAAATGATTTCAGGCTCTGATTCAGAAGTAATTGGGTCATTTATATGCCAAGATATACCATTAAGTGTTGGAAATATTGAAACAAATTCAGAAGAGAAAGCAAGTGGAAAGAACTCAAAAGATAATTCTAATAATCAATCATCTAGTACTTCAGCAAATACGACAACAAATAATACAGGTGATAATACTTCTAATAATAATTCAAATAACACAACCAATACATCAGAAACATCTCAGTATGGAATTTCTGATCCAAATAAATCAAACTTAACAAGTATTGACCAAGTTATAAAAAAATAGAAAGGATTTAGTTATGACAAAAGCGATAAAAGAAACAATTATAATATTGCTTATATGTTTAGTTGCTATGCTTGCTTTGGCAATAGCTTTATATAGATATATACCCAGTAAAAAAATGGTTCCGGAGATTGCAAAATATGAAGTTTCTGAGCAAGTTCAAGATTTATTAGAAGATAATATAGATAAAAAATCAGATAATGACAGGGTTATTTTAACATATGAAGTTACAAAAGGTGAATTATCAGGATATCAAACTACAAATGATTATATACCAGGAAAATCAAATCCTTTTGGAGATGTTAGTAAAACAATCACTCAAGAAGATGAATCAACAGGTGAAAGCAATAATATCAACAATGATGGTGGTAATTCTCAAATAAATGAGGAAAAGCCAAAAGTTGAACCCTCTAACCCAAGTATATATGAGGGAAAAAGTACTAAATAAATGTAGATATTAACGTTATATTAGCAACTATTTTGCTAGTATACTTAAAAATAAAATAACAATATTTAAAATGAAAGGGGGGGAAAAACCAATGAAAAATAATAAAGGTATTACATTAATAGCTTTAGTTGTTACTATTATAGTTCTATTAATATTAGCTGGTGTATCAATAGCTATGCTTACTGGACAAAATGGTATATTAAATAAAGCCGGAGAAGCTAGAGATAGTTCAGCTGCTGGAACATTAGATGAAGCTGCAAAAATCGCTGTTGGAAATATTTTAACTACAAACTTAAAATGGCCATATGGAACAGCTACAACTACAGATGGAGTTACATCTTATTCTTTTGGAGCTAATGAAGTTTCAAATGCTCAAACAGCTATTGAAACAGAAATTAAAAATACTAATTCAAATATAACAATGGAAGCCTCTTTAGCAGGTTGGGAACAAGTTAGTGGTTCAACTACTAAATA
Organism: uncultured Clostridia bacterium; assembly: GCA_947306755.1. GTDB lineage: Bacteria > Bacillota > Clostridia > TANB77 > CAG-508 > CAG-269. The sequence goes on from CAMZHI010000018.1 coordinate 9,638, forward strand.
TAAATTAACTGCTACAGTAGATGGTAAACCACAAACTGTTGTTATTGATTTAGCTACAGGAGCAGTTTCAAAATAATTATAATTTATAAAATATAAAAGCATATGCATGCTATATGCATATGCTTTTATTAAAAACAATATAAAGAGAGAGTATAAAATGAACGTATTTTTATATGTAATAATATTTATAATGGGAACACTATTTGGTAGTTTTTATACTTTAGCAGTGTACCGTATACCAAAAAAAATAGATATAATTCACACTCATTCATTCTGTCCAAATTGTGGACACAAACTTGGTTTTTGGGAACTAATTCCAGTATTAAGTTATATTTTTTTAGGAGCAAAATGTAAAAAGTGTAATATCAAAATTAGACCAAGATATTTTATTTTAGAAATATTATCTGGTTTTACTTTTGTGTTAATTGCTTATTGCCTAAAAATAGATGCATATAACTTGAATTTTGAAAAAGTTTTAAGATTTGGTTTTATTGCATTATATTTAGCTTGTATTTTTATTATAGCTGGAATCGATAAAGATGAAAGAAAGATTGAAAAAAGTGTATTATACTATGGTATAATGGTCTCTTGTATATACATAATATATCTATGCATAATGGGACACAATACTAGTATATATAGATATGTGATGTATTTAGTTTCATTTATAATGCTATTAATACTAGATACTGAATATCAAATTAGAACAGCAAAACAGAGCTATTTTATAGAAACTCTTATGTTAATATTTGTTATGATTGTAAATAGTACTGAATTTGTGACATTAACAAGTATTTTAGTTGTTTTTATATCAATACTATTAACAAAAATGATTTATTATTTGAAAAACAGCTTAAATAAGCATAAAAAAGAACATAAAGATTTAAAACAGATACATAAATTTGCATATTTACTTACAATTGCAAATGTAATATTGCTAATTGGGCAGATGAGATTGTACTATTAGAGATGTGAGAAGTGAGAGGTGAGAGATTATAAGATATTATGAAATATAATATCCGACTTCCAACCTCTAACCTCATACTAGGGTTTTAGGGTAAAATTAGTAAATAAATTAAAAAAAGGAAAAACAGAAAAATGAATCTAAAAAGTAACAAAGGTTATACTGGAATAGATATTTCAATTACAATGATTATAATTTTAATATTTATACCAACTATATTTGGAATTGTTTATAATATGCAGAAAACAAGATCAAAATCAGAAAGAGAAGCAAATTCTATCAATGTAGCAACTGATATTTTAGAAATAGCAAAAAGTTTGAACTATTCGGATGTTGTTTTAACTGAAAATAGTCAATTTATAATGCAATTAGATAATAAATATTCTAACTTACAAGCCGTAAATAATATAGCAAATTGTACATATATAGATAATAATAAAGTGCATTATAAAATTGAAGTGGCTATTACAAACTATTATCCACAAGAAATAGAAGAATCAGAAAAAGGTGACTATGTAAAACAAATAACAGTTACAGTAGCTTATCCGATAGGTAATACAACAAAATCAATAAATATAAGCACAGTACTACAAAATAATAATTAAATTTATTTATAAATGAAAGGAATGAAAAATGTTAAAATCCAGTAAGGGGATAACCCTAACATCTCTTGTAATATACATAATAGTATTAATGATTGTTATTGCATTATTTAGTAATTTTTCTGGATATTTTTTTAAAAATGTTAATCAAATAACTATTAAAGAAATTGGTGATGAACAATTTACAAGATTTTTAGCATATTTAACAAAAGATATCAACTTAGATGAGATAAATTTTGTAAAAACAGGAACATATAATAATGTAAATTATATTATTTTAAAATTTGAAGATAATATAGAACACCAATATTTATATGCCAATAAAGCAATTTATTATATTGATAAAAATAGAAATAAAACGATTAATCTATGTAATAATGTAACTTCTTGCAATTTTATGTATGATGATACTACTAAAGCTTTAACAGTGAATATAATTATAAACAATATAAACTACACAAAATTACTAATAGTAAATAATAATTAAGGTGAAAAGTGGGAAAGAGAGGATATGTTTATATGGAAATAAGAAAAAGACAACCTTTAGGAATAGAATTAGTTAGAAGAGGAGTTGTAGACGGAGAAGCAATAGAGCGTGCTCTTCAATATCAAATGGATCATCCCAATAAAAGAGTAGGAGATATATTGTATATATTGAAAGAAGTAGATCCTGAAAGACTTGCAAAAGAAATTGGGGATATTATAGGTGAAAAAGGGATTTATCTTACAGAAGATAAAATAAATATAGATGTAACTGAGTATATTCCATGGGATATGATGAAACAAAATAAAGCTGTTCCTTTTGATATAGAATCAGGAAAAATCAAAGTGGCTTTTGCTGATGTTTCTGGAAATAAAGAAAGTATAAAAAGTATTAAAATGATGCTTTTGAATAAAGGACTTGTTATGGAGCCTTATATGGCTTTTGAAACAAATATTGAGGAGTACTTTGCAAAATTCGAAAGTAAAATAGAAGAAAATATGGGAGATTTAGAGGATACATCTTCTGTAACAGAGTTAATAGACAATATTATAAAACTTGCTATAGAAAAAAGAGCATCAGATATTCACATAGAACCACAAATAGATTCAGTTAGAGTTCGTTTTAGAATAGATGGACAACTTTTTGTTATGGCCAATATTGGTAAAGAAAAACAACCACAAATGATTGGTAGATTAAAAGCAATTTCTAATATGCACCAAGAAAAACAAGAGTCACAAGATGGTAGAATTCTTCTATATGATGATTATAATATTCGTGTATCTTCACAAAAAAACATATATGGTGAAAAGTTTGTTTTAAGAATGTTAAAAAAGACTGCTGAAATTAGAGACATATTTGAATTAGGTTTTCCTTTTGGAGAAAGAGAATTAAATAAAGCTATTAACAAGAAAAATTCTTTAACAATTATGGCTGCACCAACAGGTGAAGGTAAAACCACAACTTTATATAGTATATTGGATTATTTAAAAAGTGATGACATTAATATTACAACAATAGAAGATCCGGTCGAAATAAGAATTCCAGGTTTAAATCAAATTGAAATAGATAAAAATATTAGATTTGCAGATAGTTTAAGAACTATATTAAGACAAGATCCAGATGTTATTTTGGTTGGAGAGATAAGAGACAAAGAAACAGCAGAAATTGCTACACAAGCAGGACAAACTGGACATTATGTGTTATCTACAATTCATACTATAGATGCAGTTGAAGTTGTTACAAGATTAAGAAAAATGGGGCTTACAGATTATGATATTGCAAGTACTGTTGGAACAACAATTTCTCAGAGACTTTTAAGAAGGATTTGTCCACATTGCAGGAGAGAAAGGGAATTTTCAGATTATGAAAAAGAGATAATTGAAAAAATTGGAGAAAAATATAATTATAAATTTAATGTAAATGGTATTAAAACTTATGATGCAGTTGGCTGTGATAAATGTAATAATTCCGGATATTATGATAGAATTGGTATTTTTGAAGTGTTAAATATTGATGATGATATAAAAGAGCTTATTATGGAAGGTAAGTCAAGTATAGAAATACGAAGAAAAGCAATGGAAAAAGATTATAGACCTCTTGTTGTAGATGGTGTTACTAAAGTATTAAAAGGTGATACAAATTTAAATGAATTAAACAAAAAATTGATAATATTCAATAATTTATAAGGAGGATAACAAATGATTAATATAAATAAAATTTTGGATGAAGCAATAGAAAAAGATGCTTCAGATATACATTTTATTGTAGAAAATAAACCAATGTTAAGGGTTTCAAGACAGCTTATACCAGCAGAGTCTGGAGATGTTTTAACAATAGAAAATATGAATGAAATATATGATTATCTTATAAAAGGAAATATTGAAGCAGATAAAGTTTTCAGAGAAACTAGAAAATTAGATACTTTACATGAATATGCAGATTTGCGTTTTAGAGTTAATATTTCATCAACAGATGGCGTTCCAATCGCTACGTTAAGAATTATTAAAAATACACTTCCAACTTATGAATCACTTGGAGTTCCTGACATTGTAAAAAGAATGACTTATCAACCACAAGGATTAATTTTAGTTACAGGAAAAACAAACTCAGGAAAAACCACTACTTTAAATGCATTAATAAATGATATAAATGAAAATCAAAACAGAAAAATTCTTACACTTGAAAATCCGGTAGAATATAAACATCATTCTAAAAAATCACTAATTGTACAAAAAGAAGTAGGTCTAGGACGTGATACTTTAAGTTTTCATGATGGAGTTAAAAACTCTCTTAGAGAAGACTGCGATATACTTGTTATAGGGGAGATTCGTGATAAAGTTACAATGGAAGCTGGAATAGAAATGGCTGAATCTGGACATTTAGTAATAGGAACACTTCATACTAAGTCTTGTGCAGAAACCATAGATAGAATGATTAATTTTTATGAAGTAAGAGATCAAGCTCAAATAAAATATATGTTATCAGCTATTTTAAAGCTTGTTGTATCTCAAAGATTGCTTCCTGGTATTGATGGAAAATTAGTTTTGATTCCTGAAGTAATGGTTGTTGATAATATAGTTTCTGGAATTATTCGAAAAGAAAAAATAAGTGTATCAGAAATAGAAGATGCAATTCAAAGTGCATCAGAAAAAGGAAGTATTGGCTTAATAAATTCTTTAGCTCAAAGCTTTGTAGATGGAAAAATAACATTAGAACAAGCAAAAGCACAAATAGAGGAAAAGAATATAGAAATTTTAAATAGAACAATTATGCAATTAAAAATTAAACAAAATGGTTCGCAAGGAGCTATGAGTGGAATGTCAGGATATTAGTTTTTAGAATATAGTTTTAATCTAAAGATTGATTGTACTTTAAGAAAGGAAATTATAATTATGGCGACTTTTAATTATAGAGCTTTAACAGAAGATGGCAGAATAGTTAGAAATAGGGTAGAAGAGGGGAATAGATTAACTTTAATAAAAAAGTTAAAATCAAATGGATTATATCCTATTTCAATAACACAAAGCATGGCTAAAAAAAATAGATCTGTGAAAAGAAAGAAAAACATTTCAAATTTAAATCGTACAATAGAAAATGTTAACACTACAGTTACAATGAATGATAATAGAAGAAAATTAACATTAAAAGATAAAGTAAATAATTATATTGGAACAACAGACAAAATAACAGACAGAGATATTGCTATATTTACACAGAATTTTTATTTATTAAAAAAGGCTAATTTTAATAATATACATGCTTTAACTACAGTTATTGATAGTACAGAAAATTTGACTTTCGCAGAAATCTTAGAAGATATTTTAGCAGGTGTTGAAGCAGGAGACTATATGTATAAAACTATGGAGTATTATTCAAATGTATTTCCATATATCTATATAAACATGATAAGAGTAGGAGAGCTTTCTGGTTCGCTAGAACATGCATTACTTCAAGCCGTTGAGTATTTAGATAGTTCAGCTGCTATTACAAAAAAATTAAAGGCAATATTAATTCCCAATATTGGTCAATTTGCATTACTGATTGTTATGCTTTTTGTTGGAACACTATTTGCTTTACCACAAGTTGAAAAAGTATTTGCAGAAGTTGGTACTAAATCAACTCTTCCAGCAATAACTATTTGGTTTCAGGGAGTAGTAAATGCAATGCTCAAATACTGGCCAGTGCCAACTGCTTTATTTGCAATTTCAATTGCTGCACTTATATTTTATATTCAAACGCCTAAAGGAAAATATAAATTTCATTATTTTAAATATACAATGCCTATTTTTGGAAAGCTTATATTTTCTTTAGATTTTTCAAGAATAATGAAAGCTATGCTTTTAAATTTAAAAAATGGAATGAGAATACAAGAAGCAATAGAAGTTAGTAAAAATGTTACAAATAATTATGTAATGCTTTCTATTATAGAGAATTCTATAAAAAATATTATGATTGGTCAATCATGGATAGAACCATTTGAAAAATCTGGATTGGCTTCACCAATGATTACAGAAATGCTTAAAATTGGTATGCAAACAGATTTAACAGAAATGATGGAAAAGCTTGTTGAATATATGGAAATAGACATTAATAATACATTAGAGAAAATTATGAAGACTTTACCTCAGGTTATGTATGCTATAGTTGGAATTGTTTTGATTTTCTTTGTTGTTGTTGTTGTTGTACCTATGGTGCAGGTATATATGGGAAATTTCTTGTTCGAAGCCTACTTATAATGTTGAAAAATAATTACAATTTTGACTGTGTTAAAAACTTGCTTAAAAATGCTCATGTACAATATGTACACTCCGCTTTTTTCGCAAGTTTTTGCCTTGTCAAAATTTAATTCTTTTTCAACGGCAAGTATGAGGCAGGTTTAAATTTTGCCTGCTCTGCATACTGACTCTGTAACTCACTATCGTTCGAACAGCCTCAGCATAGCAATACTCGTTTTTGATTTGTTTTTTTACAAAAGAAGAAGACATTAGTGTTAAAAAGTTAATTCTTTTTCAACAGAATGTAGGGGCGATTTTAATCGCCCGAAATATTTCAAGAAATATAAATTATTGGAAAATGTATAAGATAGAAAAGAATTAGAAATAAAAAATTCAATTATTTATCTTCTTTACTAAACTGTAACAAAAATGAAAGGAATATGTGTATGGATAATATAAAAATAGGAATCGATCTAGGTGGCAGTCATGTTTCTGTTGGTGTAGTAGATAAAAATTATCAAGTTATTGAACAATATGAAAAGGATTTTACAGTTGAAGAAAAAAAGAATGTAATTAATGTTGCAATTGAATATATTGTAAATACTGTCAATAATTTAAAAAGCATATACAGTTTTTCTGAAATTGGAATTGGAATGGCTGGAACAATAAAAGATGGTATAATACTTTTATCTCCTAATATTGGAATTAAAAATTTTAATATTAAAAAGCTTCTTGAAGAAAAAACAGGAGTTAAAGTTAATATTTCAAATGATGCAATGTGTGCAGCAATTGGAGAATATGTATATAGTAATTTAAGAAAATATGAAAAAATATTATTTTTAACTCTTGGCACAGGTATTGGTGGAAATGTTTTACTTAATGGAAAAATAGTTGATGATCCAGAATATCAAGAATTGGGGCATACAATTATAAAAGAAAATGGAATACGATGTAAATGTGGAAAAAAAGGCTGTTTTGAAAGATATGGAAGTATTTTAGTATTTAAAAATAAAATTATAGAAAGACTAGGACTTTCATATGATATATCTGGACCTGATTTAAGAGAACAAATTAAAATACATCAAGAAAAAGTGGAAGATATTATAGAAGAATATATAAATGATTTAAGTTTAGGATTAACAGTTTTAATCAATAAGTTCAATCCTGATATTGTAGTAATTGGAGGAGGATTTGCTAGATATGATTATTTGCTTTTAGAGCCATTAAAAGAAAAAATTAAATGTATGGAATTACTACATAATAAAGATATAATAATTCAAACTGCAAAATCTGGAAATGATGCAGGGATAATTGGAGCAACAATTTAAAGTGTGTTCCATTTTGAAAATGAAAAAAATTTTTTAGTAAACTATTGACAAATGATAAAAATAACATTATAATTAAGAACGTGCTGTTAAAGTACATATGGGCAGGTGGTCGAGTGGTTAATGGCACCAGACTGTAGTCTTTAGGTTAAAGACCTTAAATTGCAGCTCATATAAGTGATTATATGATGAAAACTAGGCTAATTCGGGGAAGCCTTAACGGTAAAAGCTGATGGTAATCCCGAGCTAGGAAGAAAATCCGAGTGTAGAGACTTTATACCTGGTATCTCAAAAGAGATAAAGAGAAAGTCCAGACTACAAACATTTTAAATGGTAGTGAAAACTATAGTAGTAAGAAATCTGGCCGCGAGAGCGTACGATGGTTCGAATCCATCTCTGCCCACCAATAAAATACAAGATAACTTGTATTTTATTTTTTTACATAATAGCAAACAAATTTTTGAAAAAGGATGATATGTATGAGATTTATAACTAATAAAGAAAAAGGAAATAGTGGTTTAGGTATGGCAATTGCGTACTTTACAACAAGTGGGTATATTGTTTCAATACCATTAAATGATACACAAGATTATGATTTAATAGTGGAAAAAGAAAATAGATTACAAAGAGTTCAAGTTAAAGCTACAGGATGTATAGGAAAAGGCGGGAATTATCAAGTTGCTCTTAAAAGCTGTGGCGGAACAAAAGGAAAGACATATAAAACTCTAATAGATACTAATATAGAGCTGATTTTTATTTTGACAGGACAAAAAGAAATGTATTTAATTCCAAGAGAAAAAATTAATAATGTTAGTACATTAAGCTTATGTGATAAGTATGAAAAATACAAATTAAATTAGATTAAGATTATATTCATAAAGAAATAGTTAAGTAATTTATATAAAAATATTTTTGTGTTCGCCTATAAAACTATAAAATGGCAATATGGTAGTCGTAGAGAAGGGGTGAATTTCAAAGCTATGGCTTTTTTTGATAAATTACAAAAACCTATTGTAAATAAAATTGTTTTTATATATAATTGATTTAAATTTATAAAGGAGGAATTAATCTATGAAGTTTTTTATTGACACTGCAAATGTTGAAGAAATTAAAAAGGCAAATGAGATGGGTATAATTTGTGGAGTTACTACAAATCCATCATTAATAGCAAAAGAAGGCAGAGATTTTAAAGAAGTAATTAAGGAAATCACAACTATTGTTGATGGACCAATTAGCGGAGAGGTTAAAGCTACTACAACGAAAGCAGAAGATATTATTAAAGAGGCTAGAGAAATTGCAAACATTAATCCAAATATTGTTGTTAAAATACCAATTACAGCAGATGGCCTTAAGGCAGTTAATGTATTATCAAAAGAAGGAATTAAAACAAATGTTACATTGATATTTAATTCTACTCAAGCTTTATTTGCAGCAAAAGCTGGTGCAACATATGTATCACCTTTTTTAGGAAGATTAGATGATATTGCTACACCTGGAATAAACTTAATAGAGGAAATCTCAGAAATATTTAGAAACTATGATATAAGTACTGAAATTATATGTGCTAGTATTAGAAGTCCTTTACATATTGCACAATGCGCTTTAGCAGGAGGAGATATAGCAACTGTTCCATATAAGGTAATTGAGCAATGCATAAAACATCCTCTAACTGATATTGGTATAGAAAAATTTAGAAAAGATTCAGAATAGTATTAATATTGCGGAATTAAGATTTTCATAATTATAACTAATAATTGAAAATCTAATTCCGTATTTTTTATATTTGTAAAACTGATTTAAAATATAGATGAACACAATTTTGTAAATTTTTTTCATTGTTCGCTTGTATTTTTTTGCAAAATGCTATATAGTTATTTTATAATTTTTTTCATATAATTAGATTTTTATTCTAATAATCTATAATGATAATTCGCGATTCGAGGTGATGGAAAAAATCTCATTTGTAGTAAGAAGTTAGAAGCTTATTAAGTTACTATAAATGTATATTTGTTTTATAAACTAGATGAAGGAGATGATTTTATTATGTCAAGATTTTTAGAAAAAAATCTAAATAAAGTATTAATGGATTATCAAAATGTAGAAAAAATGGAAGTTGAATTTGAAAACAATATATCTGGAAATATTATCATCAAAGATGCAAAAATAACATATAATGAAAAAAATGGATTTATTACTATAAATGCTACAGATGCTCATTTTTTAATTAATACAACTTTAGTATATAGATATGAAAAAATAAAAAACACTATTATTATAAAATTAGATAATTTGAATATATATTTAAAAAAGAAAAATTAAAATATAAATATAAGGTTGAAAGTGAAAGTATTATTAAAATTAACTTTTTACATTCAACCTTAAATATTATTCTCTGTCTTAAGACGAGCGATTAAAATAGTTCCTAAAGATTCCTTTTTAGATTTATTTTTGTGCCGAGCTTTAAATTTTTTAACAAAAAATTAGAACATTTATTATTGACTTATAAATAATAAAAATGTATACTATATTAGTAATAAATAATAAAAACATGAATATTATTTATTTAAAAAACACTTGTAAAATCTGAAAAAGAAAGGAACAATGGAAAAATGAATAAAGTATTAAAATTAACAATTTTTACAATAATCGCTTTTTTATGTATAACAATATGTACCTATACAAATGCAGAAAATGAAACAACAGGAACAGAAACTCCAGTTCAAACTGAAACAAATAACGAAGAAAACGAATCTAATCAAAATGAGGAAAATAATCCATCAGATTCAGATGAAAACAATTCACAAGAAAATAGCAATGATAATGAACAAGAGCAAACAACTTCCACAGAAGGAGAATCAAAAGAAGAATATAATCCACAATCTAATAATCAACAAGGTTTACAACCTCAAAAAGCATCAAACACACAAGGAAACAGACCTGTTCAAACACGAAAATCTAATAATGCTAATTTAAGTGATATGGGAATAAATCCAAACGATTTTAAAGGATTTAAGCCAGGAATATATACTTACAATGTTACAGTTCCAAATGATGTTGAAAATGTAAATGTTTATGCAAAAACTCAAGATACAAAAGCGAGAATCACTTCTGGAATAGGAAATCATAATTTAGATATAGGAAATAATAATATTAATGTTATTGTTACAGCTGAGGATGGTTCTACTCAAACATATACTATAAATGTTACAAGAGAAGAAAAAGCAGAAGAGGAAGTTGAAGACAATCCAACTAGTCAAATAGAACAAAATGAATTTGATTTAAAAAAATTAGAAATTAAAGGATATAAATTATCTCCAGAATTTTCTGGTAATATATATGAATATAAACTAAATGTTAATAGTGATGTTACAGAATTAGAAGTAATTACAGAAGGCTTAAATGATAAAATTAATATAGAAGTAGTTGGAAACAAGGAATTAAAAGAACGGAGAGAATACTATTACAATATTAGTTGAAAATACCGAAACTAACAAAAATTCGACATATCAAATTATAGTAGATAGGTCAGGATTAAATGAAAATATTGAAAAAAATCCTCAATTAGAAAAGGCAAAAAAGATTAAAACAATTGCCATTAGTATATTTGCTTTTATCATGTTTGGTATAATAATATTTTTTGTAATAAAACATAAAAGATTAAATAAAAGTTTTGATGATTCAGAAGATTTTAATGACAGTGAATATGAAGAAGAAAATGATGATGAATTTGAACAAAAAGAAGAAAAAATTAATTTAGACGAAGAGGCAGAGTTATTTAGAAGAGTTAACAAATCAAAGTTTAGTATGTTAGAAAACTCAAATGCAACTGAGACAAATGAACAAAATATAGCAAAGACATCTATAAAAGATGAAGAAGAAAAGACAGAGTTTATAGAGAATTACTTTAGAAATTTAGACAATAAAAGAAAAGGAAAACATTTTTAAAAAAAATATTGATAAATTTAAAAATCTGTAATATAATTGTAAAGAAAACGTAACAATAATGTAATAAAAGCAAAGGAGTAGATAACAGATGTTTAAATTTGGTTGGGGCCAAGATATTGGTATAGATTTAGGTACTGCGACTGTAATTGTTTATGTTAAAGGTCAAGGGATAGTTTTAAGAGAGCCATCTGTAGTTGCAGTAGATAGCAATACAGGGGAAGTTGTAGCTGTTGGAAATGAAGCTAGAAGAATGCTTGGTCGTACACCTGGAAATATTGTTGCAACCCGTCCATTAAGAGATGGAGTTATTTCAGATTATACAGTAACAGAAAAAATGCTTAAATATTTTATAAAAAAAGTTTGTGGAAGAAGCTTATTTTCTCCTAGAATTATGATTTGTATTCCATCAAGGGTTACAGAAGTTGAAAAAAAAGCAGTTATTGATGCTGCTACTAATGCAGGGGCAAGAAAAGTATATTTAATAGAAGAACCAATTGCTGCTGCTATTGGTGCTGGAATTGATATTTCAAAACCTTGTGGCAATATGGTAGTAGATATTGGTGGAGGAACAACTGACATAGCTGTTATTTCTCTAGGGGGTTCAGTTGTAAGTACTTCAACAAAAGTTGCTGGAGATAAATTTGATGAATATGTTATAAAATATATAAAAAAGAAATATAACCTCATCATTGGAGAAAGAACTGCAGAAGAACTTAAACAAAATGTTGGATGTGTTTATCCTAAAATGCAAGAAGTTGAAATGGAAGTTAGAGGAAGAGATTTAGGAACAGGGCTACCTACAACTATTAATATAAGTTCAAGTGAGATGCTAGAAGCTCTTAAAGAGCCGGCTGATATGATAGTTGATGCAGTTCATTCAGTTTTGGAAAAAACACCACCAGAGCTTGCAGCTGATATTAGTGATAAAGGAATATATATGACAGGCGGAGGTTGCTTAATTGACGGTTTAGATAAACTTCTACAAGAAAGAACTGGAATAAATGTTATGATTGCTCAAGATACAGTTTCATGTGTTGCTCTAGGAACTGGAAAAGCTCTTGATAATTTAGATTATATAGATGAAAAAGTTAGAAAACAGATTTAATCGAATAAAAAGCATAAAATTAGTAATAATAAAAATGAAGGTGATATTGTGAAAAAAACACTTAGAATTTTTTTTATTACTTTTTTATTGTGTATATTGATATATATATGTAAAATTGATAGTATTCCAAATAATATAGTTGTTTATAATAAAGAAAGTATTAATTTTGGCAATTTTTTGGGACTAACTTATAAGTTAGGAACTTCAGATTTAAACACAATAATGACAACATCAAATCTAGGAAGTGATGTAGAAAGTAATAATATAGTACAAGTTAAATTATTTGATAAAATAAATTTAAAAGATGTAACAGTAGATGTAATTGATAAAACAACTGTAATACCTGTTGGACAAGTCTCCGGATTAAAGCTTTATACAAATGGAGTAATGGTTGTTGGAATGGGAGAAATAAAAGCTGAAGATGGTAATAAATATAAGCCATACGAGAATACAAATATTCAAGAAGGAGATAGAATAATAAGAATTAATAATGAAGAAGTTATAAATACAAATAGTCTTGTTGAAATTGTTAATAAATCTAATGGTAAAGCTTTAAATATTGAGTATGTAAAAAATGGCGAAGTATATTCTTCTGAAATAATACCTATAAAGTCTCAAGATAAAAATTATAAAATTGGATTATGGGTAAGAGACAGTAGTGCAGGAATTGGTACTTTAAGTATATATGAATCATCAACTGGTAATTTTGCAGCATTAGGGCATGGAATAACTGATATTGACACTGGTGATTTAGTTGAAATTTCAAATGGTGAGTTTTTAACAACTAATATAGTATCAATAGAAAAAGGACAAAAAGGAAATCCGCGGAAAAATAAAAGGTACAATAGAAAATCGGAGAGGAAATTGGAATAATATATAAAAACACAAATGTTGGGATATATGGAGTTGTAAATAATTTAAATGCAATAGATTTAGATTTTTCAAAAGAAATGGAAATTGCAACAAGAGAAGAAATTAAATTAGGTAAAGCAACATTAATGTGGATTTTCGATAATCACACAAAAAAAGAATTTGAAATAGAAATTGAAAAAATATTTTTGAATAATAATGAAGATAATAAATCAATGTTAATAAAAGTAAAAGACAAAGAGTTATTAGAAAAAACTGGTGGAATAATACAAGGGATGAGTGGATGCCCTATAGTTCAAAATGGAAAATTTATTGGTGCTGTTACAAATGTATTAGTAAATGATCCAACTCAAGGGTATGCAGTATTTGGAGATATAATGATAAAAGAAATGCATAAAAAATAACCTAAGCACTTAGGTTATTTTTTATGATACTCTTTTTACTTTTCCATTTCTTAAACACTTAGCACAAACATAAACTCTTTTTGTTTCACCATCTATTTCGGCTTTAACACTTCTTAAATTTGGCTTCCAAGTACGAGGAGCTCTTCTACTAACATGAGAACGTGCTATACTAATTTTATTTCCAGAAATAGGTTTTTTACCACAAATTGCACAAACTGCCATTTATTGCACCTCCTTAATAATAATGTTTATATAGTTTGAATCCATATACATATTAAAATGCTTTAAAAACAAAGCAACTTTTTCTAGTTTAACACAAAAATAAATAAATTACAAGAGATTTTAAAAAAAATATTGATTTTTTATAAAATTATGATATAATATTACAGCATATGGAAAGTGCATAATATTATTAACATATATGAAAGGAAGATTTTAAATGAATTGTAAAGTTGAAAAAACAGAAAATGCAAATGAGGTAAAATTAGAAATTACAATTGAAGCTGAAAAATTTGATAATGCAATCAAAAAAGTGTATTTTCAAAATGCCAAATACTTCAATATACCAGGATTTAGAAAAGGAAAAGCACCACAAAATATCGTTGAAAAATATTATGGAAAAGAAATATTTTATGAAGATGCATTTAATGATGTAGTTCCTGCTGAATATGAAAAAGCATTAGAAGAAAATAAAATAGATGCAGTATCTAAACCTGAAATAGATGTTGTTACTATGGAAAAAGGACAAGATCTTGTATTTACTGCAGTTGTTCAAACTAAACCTGAAGCAAAATTAAAAAAATATAAAGGTATAGAAATTGAAAAAATAGAGTATAATGTTAAAGACTCAGATATTGAAAATGAATTAAAAGATATGCAAGATAAAAATTCAAGACTTGTAACTGTAGAAGATAGACCAGCTCAAAAGGATGATACAGCAGTAATAGATTTCGAAGGCTTTGTTGATGGAGTTCCATTTGATGGAGGAAAATCTGATAATTACAATTTAGTATTAGGAAGTCATTCGTTTATAGAAGGTTTTGAAGATCAAGTTATAGGAATGAATATTGGCGAAGAAAAGGAAATTAATGTCACATTCCCAGAAGAATATTTTTCTAAAAATTTAGCTGGTAAACCTGCTGTTTTTAAAGTAAAATTAAATGAATTAAAGAAAAAAGAATTACCTAAATTAGATGATGAATTTGCTAAAGATGTTAGCGAATACGATACTTTAGATGAACTAAAACAAAGTATCAAAGAAAAATTAGAAAAACAATTTAAAGACAGAGAAAAATATGAAAAAGAAGATGCAGCTGTTAGAGAATTAGTTAAAGAACTTGAAGTTGACATTCCTTCAGGAATGATTGAAATGGAAGTAGAAAACATGATGAGAGATATGGAACAAAGAATGTCATATCAAGGCTTAAAAATGGAACAATATTTAAAAATGATGAATAAAACAGAAGAACAATTTAAAAAAGAGTACGAACCTCAAGCATTAGATGCTATAAAATCTAGATTGGCAATAGAAGTAGTTATAAAATCTGAAAAAATTGAAGCAACAGATGAAGAAATAAATGCAAAAATTGAAGAAATGGCAGCAAATTATGGAAAAGAGCCAAAAGAGCTACAAGAAAATGCAAACATTAGAGATTACATAAAAAACGGAATAGAAAATGAAAAAGCAATGGAATTTTTAGTTGCAAATGCTAAAGAAAAAAAGGCGGAGAAAAAAGAAGCCAAAGCTGAAACAAAAAAAGATAGCAAAAAAGAAAATTAAAAGTGAAAGGAGAGGGATTAATTATAACTTAATTGTTTTAATCCCTTTTTAATATATATTTAAGGAGGTACATATGAAAAATTTAATAAAAGGAGCATTATTTGGAATTGTAATTGGAGCTATATTAGGTGTAGGTTACTATAATATCTTTGGATCATTCAAAATTGGTGCTTTATCTGGAATAATTTCTTCAATTGCATTTTTCTTAATAGGAGTAAAATTATTTTCTCGTAATAATGATAAGAAAAAATAGAATTGTCAAAAACGAGTATAGAGGAGGAAAAATTATGTTAGAAAAAAACAGCCTAGTACCCTACGTCATAGAACAAACCAGCAAAGGAGAACGTTCATATGACATATTTTCAAGATTATTAAAAGACAGAATTATATTTTTAGGAGAAGATGTAAATCCAACAACATCTAGTTTAGTAATTGCTCAATTACTATTTTTAGAATCTGAAGATCCAGATAAAGATATACATTTATATATTAATTCACCTGGAGGATCAATTACAGATGGAATGGGAATAATTGATACAATGAATTATATTAAATGTCCTGTATCAACAATATGTATTGGTATGGCTGCAAGTATGGGAGCTGCGCTTTTAGCTGCAGGAGAGAAAGGAAAAAGATATGCAACACCAAATGCAGAAATACTAATTCATCAACCTTTAATTGGTGGTGGAGGAATTTCTGGTCAAGCAACAGAAGTTAAGATTCATGCTGATCATTTAGTAAAAACAAGAGAAAAATTGAATAAATTTTTAAGTGAAAGAACAGGGCAATCAATAGAAACTATACAAAATGATACAGAACGTGATAATTATATGACAGCAGAAGAGGCTTTAAAGTATGGTTTGATAGACGAGATACTTTATAAAAGAAAATAAAGTCGTTGAAAAATAATTACAATTTTAGCTGTGTTAAAATCTTACTTAAAAATGCTCACATACACAAAGTATGCTCCGCTTTTTGCGTAAGATTTTGCCTTGCTAAAATTTAATTCTTTTTCAACTTAAGTGAATAAATCAAACCCAAAAAAGATATTATAAAACAATTGAAAAAATTCGTTTTTAATTTGTTTTAATGTATGCAATATTTTAGATTCAATATTGCTATAAATTATAATACCTTAGATATTATAGATGTTTTAAATGAAGGAGAAGTAAATGGCAAAGAATAATAGTGATACTATCAAAAATGTATTCTGCTCATTTTGTGGAAAGCCACAAGCAAATGTACGTAAAATAGTGGCTGGTCCAGGAGTATATATATGTGATGAATGTATTAGCCTATGTAATGCAGTACTTGAAGAAGAAGGAATTCTTGAAGAAGAAGAAAGATATACATTAACAGAAGAAAACAACATGCCAAATCCAAAGGAAATAAAAGAATTTTTGGATGATTATGTTATAGGTCAAGATAAAGCAAAAAAGGTATTAGCTGTTGCAGTATATAATCATTATAAAAGAATTAATTATGAAAAAAATAATAAAGACAAGAAAAATGATGTAGAAATCAAAAAAAGTAATATTATGCTTTTGGGCCCTACCGGATGTGGAAAAACATTATTAGCTAGTACTTTAGCTAGAATGTTAAAAGTTCCATTTGCAATTGCTGATGCCACAACTCTTACAGAAGCAGGCTATGTTGGAGAAGATGTTGAAAATATTTTATTGAAGCTTATTCAAGCTGCTGATGGTGATATAGAAAAAGCAGAGCGTGGAATAGTTTATATTGATGAAATAGATAAAATAACTAGAAAGTCAGAAAATTTATCAATTACAAGAGATGTAAGTGGAGAAGGGGTTCAACAAGCATTACTTAAAATTATTGAAGGAACTGTAGCATCTGTTCCACCACAAGGTGGAAGAAAACATCCACACCAAGATTTAATACAAATAGATACATCAAATATATTGTTTATATGTGGTGGAGCATTTGAAGGATTGGATAACATTATAAGAGATAGAACAGGAAAGAAAACAATTGGATTTGGAACATCACTACAATCAAATAAAAGCATTGACAAATACAAAATTTTCGATGAATTATTACCACAAGATTTATTAAAATATGGATTGATTCCAGAGTTTATTGGTAGACTTCCAATTATTACAACACTACGAGACTTAGACAAAGAAGCATTAAAGAAAATTTTAGTAGAACCAAAAAATGCGCTTGTAAAACAATATAAAAAACTATTTGAAATTGATGGTGTAGATTTAGAAATAAAAGATGATGCTATAGAAGCAATTGTTGATAAAGCATTAAATCTTAAAACAGGAGCAAGAGGACTTCGTTCAATAATTGAGGAGATTATGACAGATATTATGTATGAAATTCCATCAAATGATAGAATAGAAAAATGTATTATAACAAAGGCTGTAGTTGAAGGAAAAGAAAAGCCAGAAGTTATTTTAACAGAAGAAGTAAAAGCAAGTGCATAACTTGCTTTTTTTTCATTTGGGGATGGTTCTTTTTTGCTGATTTTTGTAAATAATTATTTACTATTTGGAATATCTTTTTGCATAAAAGGACCGTCCCCAAATGGAAAAATTGATTGACAATAATATAGCATTTATGATATATTGTGAAAAAAGAGGAGTTAAGCCATGAAAAAAATAATTGATATTTTAATAGAAAAAATAAAAGAAAAACAAAGCCCAATTGTTATGGG
>CAMZHI010000019.1 GCA_947306755.1 uncultured Clostridia bacterium
TTTTTATAATACCACCCTTTTAAACTTTTGTCAATACATTTTTTGATATTTTTTTCATTTCATGAATCATGTTACAATTCACAGCTAAATCATTATTGTAGAGTAGCAACAGTAGCAATGTATATCTTGTTTCGTACTTTAGGCTAAGAAAAAAATATTTATTGCACAGCAAGGTTGCGACCTTAATATAGCTATGAATGGTAGCTGTATCATAAAAAAGCTCTGTTATTATCAACAGAACTTAACTTTAAAATAGTTTATTCTTTTATTTTAAATAAAAATTTTATAATTCCTCTTAGTGCTTTTGGAACTTTTTTTACTACAACTGTCATTTTATGTACCCCCCTTTTCCAAAAATGTTATCATCATTTTTTAACAAGCAAGCCATGCGAATCCAACTGCAATTACTATTAAACCTATTAAAATTAACCAACCAGTAATTGGAAGCAATAGTACCATTAATATGCCTAATCCCAAACCTATAAAGCATACTCCTATTGTTTTTTTTAGAAAAAACTTCATATTTGCCATCCTTCCTTTCCTATTGTCTTACTTTTCTTGCAATTCTATTCATTTTAATTTAATGTGTTGTATACTTATATTATTATGTTTTTAATCTTTTACCTCCAACATTACTTTATTATATGTATTTTTGTAGACTATTGTTACTTTTTGACAAATTACATATGTATATATATAATAGAAGAAATTTAAGCAATAACAATCATTTTATCGACAATGTAATGTCAATAATCTCCGGTACCTGTGACAACATTGCCACAAGAAAGGATAATTATATATGAATAAAAAAAATATTAATAAAATTATAAATATATTAAAAATGACATATCCAGATGCAAAATGTAGTTTAGACTTTTCCAATGCATTTGAATTAGTAGTTGCTGTTATGCTTTCTGCACAATGTACAGATGAAAGAGTCAATTTAACAACACCTGCTCTTTTTAAAAGGTGTAAAACAATAAAAGATTTTTCAAATATTGATATAAAAGAATTAGAAGAATTAATTCATCCTTGTGGATTTTATAAAAACAAGGCTAAAAACATAATAAAATGTGCTAATAAAATTTTAGTTGATTTTAATGGTCAAGTACCAAATAATATGGCAGATTTAATTTCACTACCAGGCATTGGTAGAAAAAGTGCTAATGTAATAATGTTAGAAGTTTTTCAAAACCCTCAAGGTATTGCTGTAGATACACATTGCAAAAGAATTGCAAATAGACTAGGCTTATCTGCTGAAAAAGATCCATCAAAAATCGAACAAGACTTATTAAAACAAATTGATTATAATGATTATAAAGATGTTAATCATCTCTTTATTTGGCACGGAAGATATACTTGCAAATCAAGAAATCCTGATTGTGAAAATTGCTGTATTAAAAATCTATGTAGTCATTGTCACGTGTACCGGAGAATTTTGACATAAAATGTGCCAAAAATCTCCGGTACCTTTGACATCATTTATGTCAAAATTCTCCGGTACTTATGACACACTTTCTTCACTTTTCTTTTTCATATTATTTATAACTTTTTCTCTTAAGTCTTTTTTATTTTGTATGCATTTATTCATTGCATTATTTGCTTTCTCTATTAAATCTGGCATGTAATCTAGTATTTTGTCCATTGATGTTGAATGATCTACAGGTAACAATTTAACTATATCTGATTGTACTATTAAAAATGCAATTGGATTAATAGAAACACCTGCTCCTGATCCTCCTCCAAATGGTAATCTATATTGAATTTGTTCATCTTTATCTTTTTTGTTGTATTCATCAATTGTTTCTCCTTTAAATTCACTTCCTCCTGATGCAAAACCAAAAGATACCTTTGAAATAGGTATAATCACTGTATTGTTTGATGCTTGTATTGCATCACCTACAATTGTATTAACATCTACCATATCTTTAATGCTACTCATAGATGTATTTAAGATTTTTTCTATTGGATGTTCTAGCATTTTTATCAACTTCCTTTCTCGTAACATATATTCTATTGATAATATGTATCAGTTTTATACTAATTATACAATTTAGCTCTAATTTTAATAGATTACTATTATATATAGAATTTATATTCCAATTAATATCGTTACCACTTTTTACATTTTGACCTATTAAAAATGAAATAATAATTGAAACAATCCCTGTAATTATAGCTGTTAATGCTGCATCCTCAGTACCAACATCTATATTTAAATTTAATTTTTCAATTTTTATTTGCTTTTTATTCTTTAAATTCTTTTTATTTTTTTCTCCTTTAAAAACATCTTTAAATATTATATCAAAACTTTGTTTTGTATTATATGATTTTATTTTGTCATTATTAATTGTAAACTTAAAATAATTAACTTTTTTAAAGATATTAAGTTTTATAATTACTTTAAAGCTTTTATTAGTTTCTTTATTTTGACTATCAAATTTAAAGTCCTCAACTTGAATTTTTATCTCTGTAAAAAAAATCATTATATTAATAATAATTAAAAATATTGAAACAATAATAAAAATAGTCAAAACAAACCATCTCACTTTCTATATGGTTAGTTTTGACATATATTAGTTTTTTATACAATTTTAGTGTAAACCAAATTCTTCAATTTAAACATGTTTATCATTTGATTTTCTATTAAATCTATCTTACTACACTCGAATTTCCACCTGGATTTTCTTCACCACCCTGCTGTTTTCGTTTATTCAAATAATTTAATACATTTTGATTTACTCTATCTAAAGAGAGCTTAACTAGAATTCCTTTTTCCATTGTACCCCCTTTATTTAAACGTATTTGATAAGGACTAATAGCATATGGATCTTTCGAAATATTCATCATTTCAGAAGATTTAATTAATTCTTCATTATGTATAACCCATAAATCTATAAAATTCATATCTGGCTGACCTTCTTTTACATAGTGATTATGTCGTTTTATGCTATCTGCATCTTGACTAACCATATTTTCATATCCAATAACATCTTGCTCCTGAAGTGCATTTATAAATTCTAAAAAATAGCCTAATGGAGTTACCCTATTTGAAATTTTTTCAGTATCTAATTCAATTCCTGTAAATCTAAAATCATCAAAATAGGTCTCCGTGATAGTATTTTTATTACTTAGATGATAAGAATACAATAGATACGGAAGAACCTTCTTATTTACCTTTTTCAAATTTTGTTCATATAATTCTTCATAATCAAATGGTTTACTTGGATCTTTAATAGATACTATTATGTCAGGATAAGTCACATTTATTGCGTTTAGTATACTCTTATTTGTATTACTTAAATATTCTTTATCAATTATGAGCATAACCTTTTTACCTTGTTCTGCAAATATAACTCCTGTTATATTTTTTAAACCTAACTCTTGAATTAATGCATCTTTCACTTGTTTGTTCATAATTAAAATCCCCTTTTTTTACTAATTAGTTTGGTTAAAAAACTTTATTAACCAAACAGAGTAAATCTGTAAGCCGGGTTCTGGCATTTAAATTAGTCATTTATCTAGGCTATATATTGCTATATAGCTCAAGCCACGCAATTTTGGACCACCGAGCAAGTGTTAATATCCATTTTAGGTGTTGCTCCAGATGGGGTTTACACTGACGCCTCAAGTCACCTTGAAGCCGGTGAGCTCTTGCCTCGCCTTTTCATCCTTACCTTTTCAGGCGGTTATTTTCTGTTGCACTTTCCTTAAGGTCACCCTCACTAGACGTTATCTAGCATCTTTGCTCTATGGAGCCCGGACTTTCCTCTCGTAAATCCTTTCGGAATTTTACCAGCGACTAATCAATTTACTCTATTTTTTAATTATAACATATTTTTTGACTTTTTTCAATCAAATGCGAATATTTTGTGTTTTATTTATTATAATAAATATTATATAAAATCTTACATACAAAACATATTAAAAAATTTGGAGGAAATTCATGTATGCACAAGTACGTTTGCAAAGTAAAAAAAAGGGCGAATTAAATAAATTTTTAAGTAAATTTTATGATACAAACTTAGAAATCGAAAATGAAACAAAATGGACAAAAGATTATAAAAACCCTGTGGAAATAACTGATTTAATTGGTATATTTATTGATAATATAAATAAATATGATATAAAAATGTGGATTAATTTAGATAAAGACATTTATATAAAAATTTCTGAACAAAATGCAGATATGGTTATAAAATATTTTTTTGAAAGATATCCGTATTAGAAGAATAGTTGAAATTAAACAATTGAATAATGTTCTATGTTCTTTAATAGAGATTTTTGAGGTAAGATGTAAGAAGTTGGAGGTCTGACCTCCTACTTCCTATTTCTTACCTCTTACTTCAATTAAAAATTATTCTTCAGAATTGTCTGTATTTTCGCTGTTCTCTTGATTTTCTTCTTGAATATTTTCTGTAGTTGTATTCTCTTCTGAAGCACTTTCTTCAGTGTTTTCTTCCACTTTATCTTCAGCCAAAACTTCAACTTCTTTAGCTGGTTCTTCTTTAATTTCAGGTTGTTCTGTTCCGCATTTTGGGCAAAACTTTGCATCTTTAGACATATGTTCTCCACAATTTGTGCATGCTTTTTCATTAGATAATTCTAATATTTCTTTATGATACCCTTCAATTTCTGCAGAAAGTTCATCAATTCTTGCACATTCTTCTTCTAAATCTTGTTTTATACATATATCTTCATTTGAAGCATGTTTTTGATATACTTTTTTTCCTATCTCTTCATAGATATCATTTATTTTAGATTTATTATCATTTATTTTTAATTTTAATTTAGCCTCTTTAGCTAATTTGCCTGTTTTTTCAGCAGCTCCTTTATATGTTTCACTTGCTTTTTTTGTTAATTTATCAAAAAATTCCATTTTCTTTTTCCACCTTTCTTATTTATATTATACATTTTTTTATTTCAATTATACATTATATTAGGAATAATAAATTATATGTTTTTATAATTGCGGGCGATTAAAATCGCCCCTACATATTATGTTTAAAATTGTATTTCTAGTCTTCTTCTTTTCTTCCCCTTGTCATCAAGATTCCTACAGCTTCTTTTGGATCTAAATGATTATATAAAACATCATATACAGTATCTAAAATTGGTAATTCTAAGTTCAATTTGTCTGTTAAAGCTTTTGCGACCTCAATATTATCAATTGATTCAATTGTCATTCCAACTTCTTGTCTTGTTTCTTCTATAGATTTTCCTTGACCTATTAATTTACCAGCTCTTCTATTTCTAGAATGATCACTTAAACACGTAACTATTAAATCTCCAAGCCCAGTCAAACCATAAAAAGTATCTTTTTCTCCACCTAAAGCCATTCCGAGTTTTCTGATTTCCACTAGTCCTCTTGTTATTAATGCTGCATCTGTATTGTCTCCAAATCCAAGACCTGAAGCTATACCTGCACAAAATGCTATTATATTCTTTAAAGCTCCTCCAAGTTCAACACCTTTTATGTCATTTGAAGTATAAATTCTAATTGCTTCATTCATAAATGCATCTTGTATTATTTCTTTTACTTCTTCATCTTTTGATGCAATAACAAGTACTGTAGGAACACCAATTGAAACCTCTTCAGCATGGCTTGGTCCAGATAAAGCTCCTATTCTAACATTAGGTATTTCTTGTTTTATAACCTCATCTAATGTAAGTGCTGTATCCTTTTCAATTCCTTTTGAGCATATAACAATAGGTTGGTTTTTAACATCAACAAATTCTTTATACTGTTTAACAGTATCTCTAGTAAATTTTGAAGGAGTAACATGTAAAATTATATCAGCATCTTTAATAACTTCTTCATATGAATTTTTACATTCAATATTATCTGGTATTACTACATTTGGTAAAAATTTGCATTTTTTTTCATTATTAATTAAATCTGCCTCTTCTTCTGAAAAAGACCATACTTTTACCATATTTCCATTTTTAGCTAAGTGAATTGCTAAGGCTACTCCCCAGCTTCCACTTCCAATTATTGCTATTTGTTTCATCTATTTATCCTTTCTTTTTTGTCACAGGTACCGGAGATTTTTGGCTATGTTGTTGTCACAGGTACCGGAGATTATTGACATATTTACGATACATTAAAACACAGATTAGCTTAGAAAATAATTAAATTTTAATACAGCCAAAATTATAATTATTTTTTAAACCTAATCCTTATTTTTAAAGCTTAATTTATTTTCAGTTCCACTTGCAATTCTTTGAATATTAGATCTATGATTAAAAATCACAAATGCAGCAAGTATTGCTCCGAATACTAAATATTTTATTCCATTAGCTTCAACTATATAATTAGAATGGATAAATAAAGTTAAAACTGGACATAAAATAGCAGCTCCAATCGAACCCAAAGATACTATTCTGGTTAAAGCCATTATTACTAATGCAAATACTAAACAAATTAGTCCAACTTTCCAATTTATTATTAATAATACACCTAGTGATGTTGCAACACCTTTCCCACCTTTAAATCCGAAGAATATTGGAAAAGTATGCCCAACAACAACCAAAATTCCCGCAATTTGAACAAGAACTGCTTTGTCGACATCTTTTACAATCTTTCCAATTATTACTGCAATTAAAACTGCAATAACACCTTTTAAGATATCACATATAAGAGTAAGTATGGCTGCTTTTTTACCAACTGATCTAAGTACATTTGTAGAACCAGCATTTCCACTTCCTTTTTCTCTAACATCAAATCCAGCCATTTTTTTGCTAATAATTACTGAAAAATTGATACTTCCTATTGCATAAGCAATAATTGCTATTATAATATAAGTTGCCATATAAATTCCTCCTCTCATTTTGCATTATATAATATATTTTTTTATTTAGCAATATTTTAATAAATTTTTTTGTCACAGGTACCGGAGATTTTTGACAATATTGTTGTCACCGGTACCGGAGATTATTGGCTATTTTTTTATAAAAATTCTCCTAATTATTTCTCGATTAACCATTGTTACTCTTGAAATCTGCCTTTGACTAATTCCACGTATTTCTTTTAGTTCTTTTAATTTTACTCTATTTTCTTTATTTTTAAAATGCTTAATAATCGCATTCGTTGTTTTTAGATTAAATTTTCTTTTTATTATTTCAATTAATTCATCATCATTTAAAGATATAGCCATTTCAAAATCGGATAGATTCATCATTTCATCGATGTTTTCTTCCTTGTTTGTATAGCATATAAAACTATTTATATTATTATCTAAATAATATAGTAAAGCCTTTTTATTAATAATATCTTCTTTTTCTATATATTCATGATAACTACTCCATTTGTAATTATATGTTTTGTCTATTCCTGCTTTTTCGGGATTTCTATGGATATATCTGCAGACATCTAAAAAATACTTTTGATTTTCAATATTTTTACTAAAAAATCTATTTTGAATAAAATTACCTTTTCTATCATATTTCTTATTAAAATATCTTGAATATCGGATTATTAAACTTTGCATAGCTTTTGATAAATTATCATTATCAACTTTAATAACCAAATGCACATGATTAGTCATTAAACAATATGCATATACTTGATATTTAAACTTATGTTTAGAATATTTGATTTTTTCCAAGAAAATAATTCTATCTTCATTGTCAAAAAAGAAATCCGAATCATCAAGACCTTTAATTATAATATGATACACTTTTGAATTACTAAAACTTCTATGAATTCTGGGCACTTATGTTCCTCCTTTATTATTTGTTTTCCCCATGCCCCTAACATAAGGAATTATATCACAATTCATTCATAATGTCTATACATAAATATAAAATAGCCAATTTTCTCCGGTACCAGTGACAACATTATGCCAAAAATCTCCGGTACCAGTGACACGGTACCAGTGACAACAACATAGCTTGACTTTATCTGAATTTTGCTGTATTATATATAGTGTATTTTTGTATATTATTAAAGAAATGAGGAAATTAATTTATGTTATGTTCAATGTGTAATAAATATCAAGCCTCTATTTTCTCTAGTAAAATTACTCCAGATGGTAAAAGAGAAATGGAAGGCTTATGTATAAATTGTGCTAAAAAACAAGGTATTAATACTGATGAAATTTTAAAAGCACAAAGTCAAACTGTTTTTAATCAAAATGCAAATGATGTTAATAAACAATTAGAAGGATTATTTAAAAATCTTTCTGAAAATTTAGGAGATATTGATGGTATTCAATTTGGTGCTATCCCTGCTACTCAATTTGAAGATGATAATGATTCAGATGAGCCTCAAGAGCCTAAAGTTTTTGCAGGAGCTATTCCACTTGGTTCTATTTTTGGAAATCTTTTTGGTGGTCAAGGTCAACCTCAAGAAGCAAATGGTACTATAAAGAAAAAAGTTAAACCCGAAAAAAAGAAAAATGCTAATAAGAAAAAGAAATATCTAGATACCTATGGAACTAATCTTACTTTTAAAGCTCAAAATAATGAATTGGATGCTGTTATTGGTAGAGATAAAGAGCTTCAAAGAGTTATACAAATTTTAAATAGACGTTCTAAAAATAATCCTTGTTTAATTGGAGAACCTGGTGTTGGTAAAACTGCTATTGCAAATTCTTTAGCTATTAAAATAGCTTCTAAAAATGTGCCTGCTAAACTTTTAAATAAAGAAGTTTATCTATTAGATATGACATCTATTATTGCAGGAACTCAATTTAGAGGCCAATTTGAAGCTAGAATGAAAGGTCTTATTGAAGAATGTAAACATTATGGAAATATTATTTTGGTAATTGATGAAATTCATTCTATTATCGGTGCTGGTTCAGGTTCTGATTCTGATAGCTCAATGAATGCAGCAAATATTTTAAAACCAGCACTAGCTAATGGAGAAGTTCAAATTATTGGTACTACTACTATTAAAGAATATCGCAAATATATTGAAAAAGATACAGCTCTAGAACGTAGATTTCAACAAGTTCTTGTTGAAGAACCTTCTATTACTGATTCTATTGGAATCTTAGATGGTATTAAAAAGTATTATGAGGATTACCATAAAGTAAAAATATCAACTGATGTTATTAAGCAAACTGTTATAATGTCAGAAAAATACATTCATGATAGATTTTTACCAGATAAAGCAATTGATATTTTGGATGAAGCTTGTTCTAGAATAAACCTTGAAAATAAGGATTTATATCAATTAGAATTGTTAAGGCAACAACTAAAAAATGTTCAAGAACAAAAAGATGAAGCAGTAACAACTGATTCTACTGAAGACTATCAAAAAGCTGCAGCTCTTAAAACAGAAGAATGTAGATTAATGGAAGAAATTGATAAAATAAATTCTACTATGGAAATTAAAAATTTAACTCTACAAGATGTTGCAGGAGTAATTGAAAGCTGGACAAAAATTCCTTTAAGTAAGATTACTGAGGAAGAAACTCAAAAGCTTTTAAATTTAGAAACAAATCTTCATAAAAAAATAATAGGTCAAAATGATGCTGTTGAAGCAGTATCTCGTGCTATTCGTAGAAATAGAGCAGGTTTAAAATCTACTAAACGCCCACCTTCTTTTATATTTGTAGGTCCTACAGGTGTTGGTAAAACTGCTTTAGCAAAAGCCTTAGCCTACGAAATGTTTGGAGATGAAGAATCAATTATTAGAATTGATATGTCTGAATATATGGAAAGCAATTCTACAGCAAAATTAATTGGTGCACCTCCAGGATATGTTGGTTATGATGATGCTGGTCAATTAACAGATAAAGTAAAACGTCATCCATACTCTATTATTCTTTTAGATGAAATTGAGAAAGCTCATCCAGATGTATTTAACATCTTATTACAAGTTTTAGATGATGGTAGACTTACTGATTCTCAAGGAAATACAGTTAGTTTTGAAAATACAATTATTATTATGACATCTAATGCTGGTTCAAATTTAAATAATAATTCAATTGGTTTTGGAAATGAAACTATTGATAAATCAAAAATTGAAGAAAGATTAAAAGATGTATTTAGACCCGAGTTTTTAAATAGAGTTGATGAAATTGTTACATTTAGTAGTTTGACTAAAGAAGAATTAATTCAAATCGTAAATTTAATGCTACAAGATACTTCAAATGCTTTAGCAAACAAAGATATTACTTTAAACATATCAAAAGAAGCTAAAGAATACATATTAGAAAAAGGAACAAATTTAAAATTTGGAGCAAGACCACTTCGTAGAGCTATCCAAAGATACATAGAAGATGAAATTTCAGAAAGAATTTTAAAGGGTGAAATTTCAAATGGTCAGGAAATAAATATTACAATAAAAAATGATAATTTAGAATTTAATGTTGCGGAATACAAATAAATTTTATAGAGTAGCAACAGCGGCATTGTATATCTTTTTTCGTGCTTTAGACGAGAAAAAAGCATATACAATGCACAGCAATGTTGCGAATATATAATAAATATGTATCAAATCCATATGCTAAAGATAGAATGGAGTTTATTATGGTTAAATTTGAAAAAAGACTAATACCAAATTACCTTACAATTTTAAGGTTGGTATTAGTTCCAATAATTTTTGGATTAATTTTATATGACCATTATACATTAGCTATAATATTTTATATTTTAGCTAGTATAACTGATATTTTAGATGGATTTATTGCAAGAAAATTTAATTTAATTTCAGATTTTGGCAAACTTATGGATCCATTAGCAGACAAAATCACCCAAATTGGCACAATTTTAGCATTAATACTAAAAAGAATTATTCCTTATTGGATATTGATTATTCTATCTATTAAAGAAATAACTATGGTAGTAGTTGCTTCTGTTCTCTTTAAGAAAAAAATAGTAACAGTACATAGCAAATGGTATGGTAAAGCTGCAACAGTTATACTTTTTGTTGCAATAGTCTTTACCCTACTTTCTGAAAAATTTACTGTTTTATCATGCATAACTCTATATCTTTACTATATTTCTATTGGTATGACTTTGTTTGCTGGGGTTATGTATGTGAAGAGTATTGTTTGTAAGGAATTTTAAAAAAGAGTAGAAATTCTTATTTCTGCTCCTTTTGTATATATACGAATTAAAACATTTTAAATTTTCATTCATTATCTATATCTTTTATTTTTTCTATTATTTTTTTTGTAACATGTTTAAATCTATTACTTAATATCTCAACATTCTCCTTACTATACATATTCCAATTTATTAGATATTTATATATAGTTATATAAACCTCAATTATATCCTCTAGATTTCTCAATAGTTTTCCTTTATCTATTGTTCTTGTAATACTATTAGAAGTATATACATAATTATATAAAACATCTTCCAAAAAGACAGCATTCTTTATTTTAGTGAAAATTTCCAAACTAGTCAATAGGTCTTCTCCAAGAACTATTTCTAAGTTCTCTATCTTTATTGTTTTAAAAATGTCTTTTTTCATACAATTAAAACAAAGTGAATTTAACATATATCCATCTAAAAACATTGGATATACAAGCTCTTTAAAATCTTCTTTTTTTAAATACTTTTCTTTTTCTTTAAAATATTTATCCTGACAAGAACCATCTATTGATTTTTTATATCTAAATCTAATTAAATCAGGTTTATTATATTTTTCTATTAGTTCTAACATTCGATCTATTATACCTTCTTCATAAAAATCATCACTATCTATAAACATAACATAACTTCCAGTTGCATTATGTATTCCAGTGTATCTTGCTACCATAGGACCCATATTTTTTTGGGATATAACTTTTAATTTCTCATAAAATTTCACATATTTTTCACATATATTTAAAGTATTATCTGTTGAACCATCATCTACCAAAATAATTTCCGCAGATTCATGTATAATTGATTTTATACATTTTTCTATAGTTTTTTCAGCATTATACATTGGTATAATTACGCTAATTAATTCCATTTTTATTTCCTTCTTCCTTACTTTCTAAAATACTGTTAACTAATAAGAATCTTTCTGCTAATTCTGTATTTTTCAACAAGTCTCCATTTACTTTACTTCCATTTTTTATTAAATTGGTAAATTGTTTATCTAATGTATCTATCATTTTATTAATTGAGAACTTATTTACTACTTTATTTCTACAAAGCTCTTTTATATTTGTTTTCTCTTCTCTATCTATTATATCAATTAATGCATCTGCATATTGTAGGATTTCTTCATCTGAATAATTTAAATCAAATTGATCCTGAGGTTTTTGAAATGGTTTAATTAAAAATCCACAATCTTTACCAATCAATTCTTTTTGTCCACCTACATCTGCAGAAACTATTGGTACTCCCATAGATAATGATTCATAAGTAACCAATGCTAATCCCTCTCTTAAAGAACATATAATAGTTGCATTTGATACATTATAAAAAGGCCTCACATCTTCCTGATATCCATAAAAATCCACTAAATCTTGTAAGTTATTATCTTTTACATATTTCTTAACACTTGGCAAAGCTATACCATCGCCAACTATTATTAATCGAACATTTTTCTTTACTTTTGATATTTTTTTTATTACATTTATTGCAAAAATTGGCCTTTTATAGTTAACTATTCTACCAATAATTAAAATTATTTTATTGTTTAAATATTTTTTTCTTAGTTCATCAGATTTAACTAGCTTAATCTTTGGATCAAAATAATTAACATCTGCACCAATATAAATTGGTTTAATATTGTTAATATTTCTATTCATATCTTTCAACATTAATTCTTTTAAATGTTTAGTACATGTATAAGTTTCATCTATATAGTTAGAAACTGCATTGGAATCTTTTGGAAAACCGCCATTTCTCAATGTCATATTTTCTGCATGTATATAATCTACAAATGGTATATTTTTAAATTTACATTTTAACCAAGGTAATGCATAATATCCATAAAAACTATTACTAATAAACACAAGTTTAATTCTTCTGCTTTTAATAATATATGCAATAAAAGATGCCCAATCTTTTCTTTTTAAAAAACTGGTCACATCAAAATATTCATCAACATATTGTTCAACCTTTTGTCTTAATACATAATTACTTTTTTGAGTAGTTATTATTGATATCTCATATCCTTTATTCTTTAGTCCTTTTATTAGATTAAAACAAAATATATCAGCACCACCTATAATCATCCACGGTAATATAAGCAAAATTCTTTTTTTATTATCTTTTGGTACAATTGGATTTTTTCCTATATTTATATTTTTAGGTGTATCTTTATAATCAACCTCACAATTATTGTCACAAATTTCATCTGATGATCTATTGCTTAAAGTATTTAATTCCCCATTTGACAATGTTGCAATTGTATCATTTACCATATTTAATCTAACATCATTTTTTAGATTTCTATGCCAATATCCATAAAAATTCATTTTTATGGATAAGTCCTTTGTAATAAAAAAACTATTTTCAAGCATTGTCTCATTTGGGTAATTTTTTTCTCCATCTATTCCTAATAATTCATTTTTTCTAATAAATACACTTGGTAAAATAATTTTTTTTCTTCTAAAATCAGAAATATCTATATTTCTATCAACAAGCAATTCTTTTTTACCAAATTCTACCATATTCGAATACGTCATAGATGCTTCTGGACTAAAAAATAGTGCAAAATATCCACATTCTAACATAGTTTTGTCTATTAAATCATTTTCTTCAAAGTAAAAGACTATATCACTTTTTGCATTTTTTGCAGCAAAAAGTTTTGCTTTGTTTTTATTTTTTGCTTTATTAATAAAATATTTAATTCTTTTATCTTTTGTTACTATTTCATCTATTATAGGTTCTTCCCCATTAGACACTATTATCCATTCCCAATATGGAAAAGTTTGACTTTTTAAACTATTATACATTTGATTTAAATACTTATGTCCTGAATTTCGACTGCAAGTTGTAATTACACTTACTAATGGTTCTCCTCTATTTATACTAATCCTATCAAAAATTTCTTTTCCTGGTTCA
The DNA here is from genome assembly GCA_947306755.1 of uncultured Clostridia bacterium. Classification (GTDB taxonomy): domain Bacteria; phylum Bacillota; class Clostridia; order TANB77; family CAG-508; genus CAG-269. The sequence continues at coordinate 13,963 of CAMZHI010000019.1, forward strand.
AAAGAAAAATCAAAATATTGCATTTCTGCCATAGTTTTCAGTGTATTCGACATTTCTTCTATTCTCCTTCCTTTTCCCCCTTTTCCCTCACTATTATCCTAATAGGAGTACCTTCTAGGCCAAATTCTTTTCTAATTTGGTTCACTAAATATCTTTCATAAGAGAAGTGGAATAGCTCTTTTTTATTTACAAAAATTACAAATGTTGGTGGCTTAATTGAAGCTTGAGTTCCATATAATATTTTTAATCTTTTTCCTTTATCTGATGGAGGTTGTACAATTGAAATTGCCTCATTTATAACCTCATTTAATTGGCTAGTAGTAACTCTTTTAGAGTTTTGCTCATTTACATTATTAATTAATTCAAAAAGTTTTTCTACTCTTTGTCCTGTTTTTGCAGATATAAATATAATTGGTGCATAATTTAAATATGAAAGCTTGCTGTATATTTCTTTTTTGTACTTTTCCATTGTTCCTGTTTCTTTATCATATTCATCCCATTTATTTACTACAATTATAATTCCTTTTCCTGATTCATGTGCTTCTCCTGCAATTTTTGCATCTTGATCTGTTACACCTTCATTGGCATCTATTAGCATTAAACACACATCTGCTCTTTCTATTGAAAGAATTGACCTCATTACACTATATTTTTCAATTCGTTCAGTTACTTTGCTTTTTCTTCTAATTCCTGCTGTATCAATAAATACATATTTTCCATATTTATTTTCAAATTCTGAATCTATACTGTCTCTTGTTGTTCCTGCAATATCACTTACTATATTTCTATTTTCTCCTAAAATTTTATTAATTAAAGAAGATTTTCCTACATTTGGCTTTCCAATAACTGCAACCTTTATTTTTTCTTCATCTTCTTCATTTATTTCTTTATTTGGAAAATGCTCAAATATTTTATCTAGTACATCTCCTATACCTCTTGCATTAACGCTCGACATAGGCATTGGGTCTCCTATTCCCAATTTGTAAAATTCATATATATCATTTTGGAATTTTTGAAAATCATCTACTTTATTGCAAACAAGTACAATTGGTTTTTTTGATTTTTTTAGCATTACAGCAATTTCTTCATCAGCTGCTGTAACACCTTGCCTTACATCAGTTAAAAATACTATTACATCAGCTATATCTATTGCTATATTGGCTTGAAGTCTCATTTGTGAAAGAATAATGTCATCTGAATCTGGCTCAATTCCTCCAGTATCTATTAAATTAAAGTTAACACCTCTCCAGTTTGATTCTCCTTGAACTCTATCTCTTGTAACTCCTGGAGTGTCTTCAACAATTGAAATTCTTTTTCCAACTACATAATTAAAAAATGTTGATTTCCCAACATTTGGTTTCCCGAATAATTGCAACTATTGGTTTAGACATTTTTTTGCTTTCCTTTCCTATTTTTATGAGGTTGGAGGTGTGAAGTGGGAAGTGAGATTCTTGCCTCTCACATCTCACCTCTGACTTTCTATCTTGTATATCAACAATAATTATTATCCTCTTATTAATAAACATCTCTACAATTATACACTATTTTGTTAAAAAATTCAAGTTATGCCTTGACTTTTCCCCTTATTACAAATATAATGACATTGCAATTTATAGTTTTTTGAAGTGAGATGTGAGAAGTAAGATGTGAGAATCTCACCTCCCACCTCCCACCTCTCACTTCTATTTTATTTAAGAAATTAATTAAATACAATATAATAATCTATTTATTGCAATAAATATAAAAATACAAGGAGGTAAAAAATGTCGAAAAATGATTTAGCATTATTAGTGCTAGACAGTTCAAAAGAATTCGGAGAAAAAGTTGAACAAAATCTTTTAAAATTGCGTGGAGAAAAGGACAAACATTACATTTCAAAATTAACTGCATCAAGATTTACAAATGGTGAAGGAAAAGTCATAATAAATGAATCAATCAGAAATAAAGATGTTTATATATTTTGTGATGTTGGAAATTATAGTATGACATATAAATGTCATGGAAAAGATCATGAAATGATGCCTGATGAACATTTTCAAGATATAAAAAGAGTAATATCTGCTCTTTGTGGACATGCATCAAAAATAACAGTTGTTATGCCACTATTATACCAAGGAAGGCAACACAGAAGAAAAGGAAGAGAGTCTTTAGATTGTGCAGTTGCACTTCAAGAATTAGAAAGATTAGGTGTAAAAAGTATTATAACATTTGATGCACATGACCCTAATGTAATTAATGCTACTCCAAGTTTATCTTTCGACAATTTTTACCCATCAAATGCTATTATTGAAGAAATGGCTAAAAATGACCCTACTATTTTTGAAAATTCTATAGTTATCAGTCCTGATTTTGGAGCAATGGAAAGAGCCCGTTTTTATGCTGAAATAATAGGATGTGATGTTGGTGTATTTTATAAAAGACGTGATTTAAGTAAAGTAGTTAATGGTAAAAACCCAATTGTTGCACATACTTATATGGGAAGTGATGTTGAAGGCAAAAATGTATTAATTGTTGATGATATGATTGCTTCAGGTGGTTCAGTAATTGATTTAACTCAAAAATTAAGAGATATGAAAGCAAATAAGATTTCAGTTGCAGTGACTTTTGCATTATTTACAGAAGGTTTTGAAATGTTCCAAAAGGCTCATGATGAAGGAATTTTAGATTATATTTATACAACAAATGTATCATATATTCCTAAGGAAATTACAGATTTAGATTGGGTATATGCAGTTGATATGTCTAAACTTACTGCCCAAGTAATTGATTCTATGGATAAAAAAGAACCTTTAACAAAATATTTCAATAGAGCAAAAGAAACTTTTAAAGCAGTACAAAAATCGATAAATAATTAAGAAAAAAAGTGAATGGAGAAAAGTTTTCTCCATTCACTTTTTTCGAGGTTGGAAGTCGGAGGTAAGAAATAGGACTATCATATTTGCAAAAGAAAAAGTATGTATTTTCCTTTTATTACTTTATTCGAAAAAAAACTAAAATTTGGTTAAATATTTTTTTATACCATCTTTCTTTTTTGGATTCTATCATTGTACCATTATTAGATTGTAAACTTGATATTATAGCTTTCTCTTTTTCATTTTTAAATATATCATTAGCATTATATATCTTTTTTAAATCTTCTTGATGATTGAATTCATTTAATGAATACATCCTTAATAATTCTTTTTTTCTATTTTCATCTTTACACCAGTAATTATAATTAAGTACAGCTAAAATTGTTAAAGTTTCATAGCTTAGTTTCTGTTCTGTTAATGGTTTATTAGTTGTTATTATTTTAGCATATTTTTTATCCTTATATTTTTTAAATAATTCTCGAATTTTTATAGGTATAGCTTGTACATATTCTTTATTCATTAAATTTAGAATGCTATCTACTTCAGCATAAGCTTCTAATGTTGATTTTTTCATAATACTTCTCCAATCCATTTTTATCTTAAGCTAATTCTTAATTAAAATACTGATTTTCCCTATCCCCCCTATTTAAGAAGGATGCTATTCTGTTAAAATCCTCTATACGCACTTCAGTTGTTAGTGATTCTATTTCAGATGGAGTTATTTCTTTATCCGGTTGTGTTATTGTAATTCTTTTAGGTAATCCATTTTTCTCTCTCACCGTGTCTAATTTCTCTATGTCAATTTCGCCCTTTAGATACTGATTAACCACTTCTATAGCTCTATTCATTATACTCATATATTTGTCTTTTTCTTCTTCAGGTAATTCATCAAAGTTTTTTTCATCTTCATATACTTCAGATAGTATTTGTTGCTTATTCTGATCATCAATGTTGCTATTTTCCATAATAATTATTATAAGCGATTGAAGCATTTGCATATCTACATTTGGAAATTCTTCACTAATTAAATAACTTAATGTCATTTGTTGAACACTTTTTGCTGCTTCAAAAGCATTAACTATTGGACTATAAGGATCATCATCCTTTAAAGGTTCCATTCTTTTAGAAATTTCTGAAAAGTCTCGATATTTTGTAAAAAAATTATCAAAAATCACAAATTGGCTTTCAGAATTCAATTTGTTTGCATTAGAAAAGACATAATTACCATAAAATGCTTTTTTTGTATTTTCGTCTTTAAGAATAATATTAATAACTTCAGGTATTTTATACATATCTATATCTATACTAGTATTTTGCATCTCTTGATATACAGAAGTTAATAAATCTGATAAGAGGCAAAGTCTATTTGAATCGTATGATCCTTCTTCTGATAAAAGATCTAATGATTCCATGATGTCTGAATAGTTAGTAAATAAAAACTTAGAAAATGTATCATAGTCAGAGTTAGGTGTAATAATATGTTCATCTTCATTTTCAAAATCTCGTAACATAATATAACAGCCATTTTCTATATACTTTTCACTAGACTTATATACTTCTTCTAAAACATCATATCTTTCAGTTTTAGAAACGGTATTTAAAAACTCTGTACTAAAAAAATTTATATATTCTTTTAAATTTTCTATAAGTGATAAATCTATATTCGTTATTATACCATATAGAAAATCCTCATTGCTAAATAGCCCTTCCGGAATATATTCTAACACAGATGTATCTCCTAAAGCGAAATATTCATTAACAATTAAAACTGCATTTTCTGGATTTGATATGAATTCTTTTGAAATATGTCTACAAACACTTTCATTTCTTATTTCTCGAATCAAATATAGAATAAACTCTTTGTGCTTTTCGTTTAAATAATAGCTCTCTAAGTCTATATCGTCCCTAATTCTCTCTTTAATATGTTTTAGAGCAGTTTGGATTTGATCATTATCATTAGTATAATTCATAGCTCCATATTCTAATAATTCTTGAATACTAATGTCCTCTACGGCCTGTTGTATCATCTCTTCCTCTTTAAAATTAATTGCTTGTTCTAACTTTTTAATACTCATATAATTTATTTTCTCCTTATAAAAATTTTATTAATACTATATTATCATATTGTTTTTATTGTTTCAATAGAAAAATATAAAAATTTAAATATTTAAATATTTTTAAAAAACAAAATAATCAACTTAGCATATAATCATTGCATCTCTCCCTGCACCATTCCCTATAAACCTAATAGGAACATTTACAATTTCTTCAATTCTATTTAAGTATTTTTTAGCATTTTCAGGAAGGTCTTCTCTATTTTTTATATTACTAATATCACCAAAATTGCCTTCAAATTCTTCATATACTGGCTCACATTTAGATATATAATCTAAATCTGTTCCATAATTTGTTGTAATTTTGCCATTTCTCTTATAAGCAACACATAATTTAATTTTATCTAGTTTTCCTACTGTATCTAAATGATTAATTGCTAAACCAGTAATTCCATTTACCATAATAGCATATTTTAAAGCTACTAAATCAAGCCATCCACACCTACGAGGTCTTTTAGTTGTTGTTCCATACTCATGACCTAATTCTCTAATTTTATCTCCAATTTCATTGTCTTGTTCTGTAATATATGGTCCTTCTCCAACTTTTGATGAATATGCTTTAAGTACCCCGTATACTTCTCCTATATATTTTGCACCTATCCCTGTACCTGTACAAATTCCCCCTATTGTTGGACTAGAAGATGTAACAAATGGATAATTTCCAAAATCTATATCTAATAATGTTGCTTGAGCACCTTCACATAATATTTTTTTATTATCTTCTAATGCATTATGTAATAAGGTAACTGTATCTACAACATATTTTCTTAATTTTTCAGCATATATATTATATTCTTCAATTATTTTATTTATATCAAATGTCGGATATTTATAAATCTCAAATATTTTATTTTTGTTTTCTACATTAATTCTAAGTTGATCTTCATATTTATTGTTTATTAGGTCGCCCATTCTAATTCCACATCTTTCGTATTTATCACAATAAACAGGTCCTATACCTCTGCATGTAGTTCCAATTTTATTTCCTTTTCTTAATTCTTCTTGTAATTTGTCCATTTGAATATGATACGGAAAAATAACATGTGCCTTATCACTTATTTTTAAATTATCAGCTGTATATCCATTATTTTCTAAATTTTCTATTTCTTCAATTAGAACTTTAGGATCAATTACAACACCATTCCCAATTACAGCAGTTGTATTTTTACTTAATATTCCAGATGGTATTAAATGAAAAGCAAATTTCTTCCCTTCGATTTCTATAGAATGCCCAGCATTATTTCCTCCTGTACATCTTACAGAATAATCTGCTGTTTGAGATAAGTAATCAATTATTTTACCTTTTCCTTCATCTCCAAAAAAACTACCTAAAACTACATATACTTTATTCATTTACTTCCTCCAATAAATACTACAAGACTTATACAATTGAATTATAACTATGATTAAAATATTTGTCAACTGAATACATTGAAATCATATGATTTTGAAAGCCTAAATATTCTTTTTATCATCATCTTCTACATTTTTTCCGAATCTCTTAACTTTATTAGTAGTAGTTCTTTCAAAATCTTCATCCATTATTTTATAGGATTTTATATGTTTAAAATTTGGAAGTTTTTCATTTGCTTTTTTTATTAGTTCATTAATTGTCTTTGATATATCATCTTTAGTTGGGACCTTTTTTCCTAAGTATTCTTTAATAGCTTCTATATTTGGAAATATTTTTGCCTTAACTTGTACATCATCTTTTCCATTTGAAGTACCTATTATTAAAGATTCTTCTATTAAATCACTATCATTTAAAATACTTTCTATTTCTTCTGGATATATGTTTTCACCATTTTTGGTTAGTATTAAATTTTTACTTCTTCCCGTAATATATAGAAATTCTTCATCATCAATATACCCTAAATCTCCAGTGTGAAACCATCCATTAATTAAAACTTTATCTGTAGCTTCTTTGTTTTCATAATATCCAAGCATTATATTTGGTCCCTTGGCAATTATTTCACCTACTCCTTCTTCATTTGGTTTATCAATTCTATATTCTACATCTGGAATTGGCATACCACAAGAAGCTGCTTTATAGCATGTATCATTATTACCTGCAACAAGTGGTGAACATTCTGTTAATCCATATCCTTGTAAAACTTTTATTCCAAGACTAAAAAAGCTTTCTACTATTTCTGGTTTTATTGCTGCAGCCCCTACTATAAATGTTTTTATTTTTCCACCTAATGATTTCTTTATTTTTCTTTTTACAATTGGTTTCAAGTAAAATGGTATATTTTGAATTAAAGTACTTTCATTTTGTGTATATTTTTTTGGTAAACTTGATTTTAATGTTTTTATTATCTTTTTATATACATTTTCTAGCAATAATGGTACACATAAAATAAATGTTGGTTTGAATTCTTGTATGTTTTTTGTAATATATTTTAATCCATCAATATATGCAATATTTCCACCACCATATAAAACTAATAAATATCCTAAAGTACATTCATAAGTGTGATGAAGTGGAAGTATTGAAAGTACTGAAGTAGAGTTATCTACTTTAACTATTTTTGCAACTGATATTATATTTGAACAAATATTATTGTGTGATAACATAACCCCTTTGGAATTTCCTGTAGTCCCTGAAGTAAATAATAATATCTTCATTTCATCAGGATTGATTTTTGTATCAATAAAATCTCTATTGCCATTTGAAATCATTCTTTTTCCATCATCTATTAAATATCCAAAGTTTGTGTATTTTAAAGTATTTTGCATATCTATTTTTATCAATCTATTTGTTATTTTTGATTCAAATTTTGTTATCCTATCAAGATATCTAGTATCTGCAATTATCGCATCTGCTCTAGATGCATTTAAGAACTCTATTATATTCTCATCTGATGATTCTTTATCTAATGGAACAACTATTCCTATAATTACACAAGCCAAATAAGATATTGACCATTCATAACTATTTTTACCAATTATAGCAATCCTTTTATTCTTCAAACCCATATCTTTTAATTTTGTTCCTAATGCTTCTACATCTTTTCTAAAGTCAAGATATGTTTTGTTAACTATTTTTCCTTCGTTATTCTTTAATCTAAAAGCCACTTTATTTTGATTTCTTAAAGTTGTTTTGTAAAGCATATCTTTTAGATTTTTTATTTCATAAGTATCAAAATAGTTTATTTTACGTTGCACTTTAAAATCTCCTTTATATTGTTTGTACTAATATATCATAAAAATGTGACTAAAGCAAGTGTAATTTAGGACCAGGTCCTTTTTTTTATTGAGGACAATCCCCTTTGTCAAATGGGACTGTCCTTAATGAAAAAAAATGAAATTAATACCTATTACTATTCTTAACTACTTTTAATCTCGTAAACTCCTCTCTTTCAGTTTCTTCTAATGTACTTGATATTTTTCTTGCTAAATCTTCATCTTTTGGTATTATTATTTCTTTTAAAGCTTTAGACCTTCTTTCATTTTTTTCTATTGCTTTTTTTAGTTCTACAATAGAATCATCTACTTCAGCTAGTTTTATTAGTATTCTTTTTAAGGTCGCAAAATCAATAATACTCTCATCAACTTCAACTGTTGTATGATATAAACCATAATTTGGCTCTAATTCTTGTTCTTGATAAATACATGATGGCATTTCTACCCCCATCACGCTTAAATATTTTACACTTATTGAGTTATCTTTTTTTATTGCATTTGAAATATCAATTAATTCATCAAAGCCAACATCAACAATTGCTTTGTTTAAAGCTCCTTGTGCATGGGTTAAAACATCATTTAATTGTTGTTGTAGTTTTTCTTTTTCTGCTTTATATTCTTCAAATTTTCTTTTAAGAATTAATGATTTATCTTCTAAAAGCTTTTGCCCGCTTTTTCTCTGTTTAATTGTATTTTGAAGTTTTATTAAATTATTTTTGGTCGGCAAATAAACAGCTCTCATAGTATTTTCCTCACTTTTTTATTACTAGTCAGCAGGTATGCACTAAAAGTCCGCGCAGGGCGATACTTTTTATTTTTAAACGATGGTCTCGGGGGGACCGCTGAGGGCTGTTAAATGCGGTAGCATTGTTACAGCCCCAGTGGGAAGACCTGAGAAAAAAATAAAAAGTTTTGCCCGTTGCAGGACTTAACTTGTTTTAAAGCTGACTAGTAATAAATGTATTAATTTAGTATTTTACTCAACAATTTTAAGCAATTCTTTCATTAAATCTAAAGTCTCGTCAATGCTTCTATTCTCGTAGGTTCCTTGATTTAAGAATTTATTTTCAAATTTTTCTCCAAATTTAATGTATTTTTTGTCTATTTCTGATAAATCAGCTTCTCCTAAAACTGTTGCTAATGCCCTTGCATCTTGAACTTTTGAATAAGCTGAAAATATTTTATTTGAAAGCTCTGCATGATCTTTTCGAGTAAAACCTTCTCCAATTCCATCTTTCATAAGTCTTGAAAGAGACTGTAAAATATCTATTGGTGGATTTATTCCTTTTTGATATAAATCTCTTCCTAATACAATTTGTCCTTCTGTAATATATCCTGTTAAATCAGGAATTGGATGAGCTATATCATCATTTGGCATAGTTAAAATTGGTATCTGAGTAATTGAACCTTCCCTTCCTTCTATCATTCCAGCTCTTTCATAGATTGATGCAAAATCACTATATAAATAACCTGGGTATCCTTTTCTACTAGGTATTTCTCCCTTTAAAGTTGATACTTCTCTTAAAGCTTCAGCATAAGATGTCATATCTGTTAAAACTGTTAAAACTTGATATCCCAAATCATATGCTAAATATTCAGCACAAGTAAGTGCTACTTTTGGTGTTAGTACTCTTTCAACAGATGCATCATTTGATAAATTTTGAAACATTACAACTTTTGATAAAACTCCATTTTCTTCAAAACTTTTCCTATAAAACTCTGCTGTTTCAAACTCTGCACCCATTAAACCAAATACAATTGCAAATTTATCTCCATCAGTAATATTTGATTGTCTAATTATTCTTTCTGCAAGCTCATTATGATTAAGCCCACTTCCTGAAAAAATTGGGATTTTTTGTCCACGAATTATTGTCATTAAACCATCTATAGCAGATATTCCCGTGTGTATATAATTTCTAGGATATTTTCTTGCAATTGGGTTAATTGGGTTTGAATTTATATCTCTTTTTAATCTTGCATTTATTTCACCTAAACCATCAATTGGATTACCTGCACCATCAAAGACTCTTCCCAGCATAAGAGGTGAAAGTTTAAGTCTTAATGGTTCTCCCATGAATTCTGTTTGAACATTTTTAATATTTATATCATCTGTTCCTTTATATACTTGAATTGTAGTTATATCTTTATCAAGTCTTAAAACATTTCCTATTCTTGTTTCTCCATTTTTAAGAGTTATTTGAACTTGCTCTTCAAAAGAAACATCTTTAGGTGTTTTTATAAATACTAGTGGCCCATTTATTTGCTCTAAGCCTAAATATTTTACTTTCATAAATAATACCTTTCTCTCTAACAATTCACAAACAAGTTTATATATTGTAGAGTAGCAACGGGCGGCATTGTATATCTTTTTTCGTGCTTTAGTCGAGAAAACCAGAAATAAGATTTTGTACGCATATAAAATGCTACAAAATCTAAATTCTGCCATAACTCTCCTCTACGTCAAGTCTATCATCTTACGATGATGACTTTCCTAGAGTATAGAAAAAAGCATATACAATGAAAGCAAAGTTGCGGATTTAGTAATGCTGTAAATTCTATCTTATAAATAGTATGGTTTGAAATTATATATGTTCTTTGTAGTCCTCTTCAAGTTTTTTCAGCTTTGTTTTTACTCTCATGTCAAATTCATCAATTTTTTCAAGTTCTTCATTTCTAACAGTATTTTTTATTTCCTTATATTCTTCAAATATACCTGTCTTTTTTATTTCTGATAATGGAATAGATTTTTCAATTAATCTTAACGCTCTGTCATTAATAAGAAGAACTGTTTGCATCATTTTATATTGCTTTTCAATTGGTACATAAGTATCAATCTCACTAAAAGAATTTTGTCTTAAAAAGCCTACTCTAATTGCTTCTGCAACTTCTAAAGTTAATTTCTTATCATCAGATAAAACATCTTGTCCCACAACTTTTGCAATTTCTTGCAGTTCATTTTCTTTCTCTAAAATTTCTACTATTTTCCTTCTATTATCTTGAAAATCAGAATCTATATTTTCTTCAAACCAATCTGAAAGACCATCCACATATTCACTATAGCTTATATTCCAGTCTATAGCTGGATAATGCCTTGAATAAGCTAAATCTCTTTTTAGCCCCCAAAACACATGTACAAATCTTTTTGTATTCTGTGTTACTGGTTCTGAAAAATCAGAACCTTGTGGTGAAACAGCACCTATTATAGTAACAGAACCTTGTGTCCCATTTAAGTTTTTAACTTCTCCTGCTCTTCCATAAAACTCAGAAAGTCTTGATGGCAAATATGAAGGAAATCCTTCTTCTGCAGGCATTTCCTCAAGTCTACCAGATATTTCTCTTAATGCTTCAGCCCATCTAGATGTAGAATCTGCCATAATTGCTACATTATAACCCATATCTCTATAATATTCTGCAATTGTAATTCCAGTATAAATTGAAGCTTCTCTTGCTGCAACTGGCATATTTGAGGTATTTGCTATTAAAACTGTTCTTTGCATTAGTGGTTTTCCAGATTTTGGGTCATTAAGTTTTGGAAAATCTTCTAATACTTCTGTCATCTCATTTCCACGTTCTCCACATCCAATATATACGATAATATCAGCATCAGACCATTTTGCAAGTTGATGTTGGGTAACAGTTTTTCCTGTTCCAAACCCACCAGGAATCATTGCAGTGCCGCCTTTAGCAATTGGAAATAAGCTATCTATTACTCTTTGCCCTGTAATTAAAGGTTTAGTTAAACTCATTCTTGTATCATAAGGTTTTTGTTTTCTAACAGGCCATTTTTGAATCATGTTTAATTCTATTGTTTTGCCTTCTTCTGTTAAAACTTTAGCTATACTGTCTTTTGCAGTATATTCTCCTTCTTGTGCAATTTCAATAATTTTTGCTTCTCCTTTATATGTACACATTATTTTATTTGTAATTAAATCAGTTTCTTTAACTTTTCCTAAAATAGAATTTAAACTTACTTTATCTCCAATATTTGCAGTAGGAATAAAGTGCCATTTTCTATTTAAATCTATACTTATGCTTGAAGAACCTCTTTTAATAAAATCTCCATCTATGTCTTTTAAACTACTCAAAGGTCTACCTATTCCGTCAAATATATTACTAATTATACCTGGTCCTAAAGTTATACTTAAAGATTCTTCTAAACCTATAACTTCTTCGCCAATTTTTAATCCTGAAGTATCTTCATAACTTTGTATTGTAGCAGTATCTCTATTTAATTTAATTACTTCGCCCAATATTTTTTTACTTGAAATATGCACAATATCATGCATTGCAAAATCGCCTTCACCTTTTGCAAGTATTACTGGTCCATCTATTGAAATAATGTATTTCTTTTGCATATTATTCATTCCCTTCGTATATTGATGTGAGAAGTGTGAGGTGTGATTTCTCACTTCCCACATCTCACTCCTAACCCGTTTTATCATTGCTAGGCCATTATCTCATTCAACGTATTCATCAACGTATTATCAATAAAAATTCCTTGTAATTCATTTGCTACTATACATCCTCCAATATTATCATCAGGCATTTCTATTATTCTTGAGCCGAATATTGCTCTAATTTCATCTCCAAAAATTGAAATATCATTTTTTGTTAAATAAATATCAATTGAATTTTTATTCTCAAGTTTATCAAAAGCGTTTTGAATACTATTTTTTAAATAATATTTATATTGAACTTGATTTACAAATTCTTTTAATTTAAAAATACACTTTTCTTTGATTTCTTTTTTTATATTTTTTTCTTCTTCTATTATTTTTTTCTTACATTCTATTTCAAAATTGTAAATTTTTTTATTGCATTCTTTTTCAATGGTTTGCATATTCTTATTATAATTGAATTCTTTCTTTTTTTCATATTTTGCAATTTCTTGTATAATAGAATTATTAATTTCATCTTCAACTTCTTGCTTTATTTGCAAATAATCTTTATTTGACATTTCTT
>CAMZHI010000020.1 GCA_947306755.1 uncultured Clostridia bacterium
ATCCTATAAAATATTCTTTGCATTATAATTTTGATATATCAATACTTTTGATTGGGACAATTCTTTTTGCAATTTTTCCTTTTATAGGTAAGAAACACTATATGACAAGATTTAATGGAATAATATTTGTTTTAATATATACATTATATTTAGTTAATTGTATAATTCAGGTTTTTTAGGGGGAAAAAGAAAAAAGGAAGCAAAAAGGGGACACCTTCCAAAAACATGAAAATGTTTTTGGAAGGTGTCCCCTTTTTGCTTCCCTTTTTTCTTTTTTGCTATTTCACAACTACATTATAAATTCTATTTTTAACATAAATCTCTTTGACAATAGTTTTTCCTTCTAATTTATTTTCAATTGCTTTATGTACTTTTTCTTTAATAATAGATTCATCTTCATCAACTACTATCATAATATTAGCTTTAAGTTTACCGTTTATTTGAATAGGTAATTCTATTTCATCATCAATTGTTTTTTCTTCATCAAATTCTGGCCAAGTATATGTTGAAATGTCATCTTTAAAGCCAATTTCTTTATTTAACTCTTCTGTTAAATGAGGAGCAAACGGATTTAATAGAGTTAAAAATGTTTTAAATTCAGCTTTATTAATTCTTTTTAATCTATAAAATTCATTAACCATAGTCATAAATGTAGAAACACAAGTGTTAAATTTCATTTCCTCTATATCTAAAGTAACTTTTTTAATTGCTTTATGCATCATTTTTTCTGTTTCTTTAGAATATGAGTCACCATCTATTAACATATTTTGTAAATTCCATACTCTGTCTAAGAATTTTCCACAACCACGAATACTTTCCATAGACCATGCAGCTGTTTGATCAAAAGGTCCCATAAACATTTCATACACTCTAAATGTATCTGCACCAAATTCATTAACAATATCATCAGGATTTATAACATTTCCTTTTGACTTAGACATTTTTTCACCATTAGTTCCAAGAATCATTCCATGAGATGTTCTTTTAGCATAAGGTTCTTTCGTTGGAACTACACCAATATCATATAAAAATTTATGCCAGAATCTTGAATATAGTAAATGTAGAGTAGTATGTTCCATTCCACCATTGTACCAATCTATTGGAGACCAATAATTTAGTGCTTCTTTTGAAGCTAAAGCATCATTATTATGTGGATCCATATATCTTAAGAAATACCAGCTTGAACCTGCCCATTGAGGCATTGTATCAGTTTCACGTTTTGCAAGTTTTCCGCACTTAGGACAAGTTGTATTAATCCATTCAGTTTGTTTTGCAAGAGGAGATTCACCATTTTCTCCAGGTTTGAAATCTTCAACTTCAGGAAGTGTTAAAGGTAAATCTTTTTCATCAATTGGTTGCCATCCACAGCAATCACAATAAACCATAGGAATTGGTTCACCCCAATATCTTTGACGAGAAAATACCCAATCACGTAGTTTATAATTAACTTTTTTTGTACCAATATTATTTTTTTCTAAATATTCAATTACTTTCTTTTTAGCATCTTCAACAGATAGATCATTTAAAAATCCAGAATTAATTAAAACGCCAGTTTCAACATCTATAAATGCTTCTTTTAATATATTTACTTCACCATTAACTGGTTTTACAACTTGTATAATTGGTAAATTGAATTTAGTTGCAAATTCAAAATCTCTTGTATCATGAGCAGGAACAGCCATAATAGCACCTGTACCATAACTTGATAATACATAATCTGAAATCCAAATAGGTATTTCTTGGTTAGTTAAAGGATTTATTGCTTTAATTCCTTTGACTTCACATCCGGTTTTTTCTTTATTAATTTCAGAGCGCTCAAAATCTGATTTTAATGCAGCTTTATTTTGATATGCTTTTACTTCATCTAAATTTAGAATTTTATCACTTAATCTTTCAATTAATTTATGTTCAGGTGCTATTACCATATATGTTGCACCAAATAACGTATCAGGTCTTGTAGTATATACTAATAGTTCTTCATCAGAATTAGCAATTTTAAATTTAACTTCTGCACCTTCTGAGCGACCAATCCAATTACGTTGTTGAGTTTTTATCTTTTCTAAATAATTTACATCATCTAAATCATCTATAAGTCTTTGAGCATATTCAGTTATTTTAAGCATCCATTGAGATTTTTCTTTTTGAACAACAGGACTACCACATCTCTCACATACACCATTTACAACTTCTTCATTTGCAAGACCGACTTTACAACCTGTACAGAAGTTTATTGGCATTGTAGCTTTATAAGCTAATCCTTTTTTGTATAGTTGAATAAAAATCCATTGTGTCCATTTATAATAATTAGGATCTGTTGTATCAACACATCTTGACCAGTCAAAAGAAAAACCCAAAGCTTTTAATTGTGCTGTAAAATGTGCAATATTTTGTTCTGTAGTTATTTTTGGATGTACATTAGTTTTTATTGCATAGTTTTCTGCAGGTAAACCAAAAGCATCAAAACCAATAGGATATAAGACATTATATCCTTGTAGTCTTTTCTTTCTAGCTACTATATCCAATGCAGTATAACTTCTAGGGTGCCCAACATGAAGACCAGCACCTGATGGATAAGGAAATTCTATTAATCCATACCATTTTTTCTTTGTATAATCAGTAGATGCATTAAATGTACCTTCTTTGTCCCATTTATCTTGCCATTTTTTTTCAATGTATTTAAAATCATATCCCATAATTATATCTCCTTTATAAAAGTTTAAAAAATTATATATCAAAAAGATGCATAAGTCAAGGAATTTTGCACTATTTCTATTTTATAAAAATTAAATGATAGTAATAAAACCATCATTTAAATTATACTTCTAATTTTTTCTACAATCATATTTAAAGCAACTTGATTATATCCACCTTTTGGAACAATTATATCAGCATGTTTTTTACTAGGTTCTACAAATTGCTCGTGCATAGGTTTTACGGTAGTACAATATTGCTCTATAACAGATTCTAAAGTTCTTCCACGTTCTTGAATATCTCTTGAAAGTCTTCTTATAAATCTAATATCTGCATCTGCATCAACAAATATTTTTATATCCATCATATCTCTCAAAGTTTTATTTTCAAAAAGTAAAATTCCTTCTACAAGAATAACTTTTTTAGGATAAACAGGATAAGTTTGTTCTTCTCGTAAATGTTTTTCAAAAGAATAGCTTGGTCTTTGGATTATTTCACCTTTTTTTAGTTGTTTTAAATGTTTTATTAGTAAATCTGTTTCAAATGCATCAGGATGGTCATAATTAAGTTTAGCTCTTTCTTCGAAAGGTAATTTAGAATTACTTTTGTAGTAATAGTCATGAGATATCATAGTAATATTATTTTTAAAATCTTTTTCAATATTTTCTGCAAGTGTGCTTTTTCCAGAACCAGTACCACCAGCAATACCAATAATAATAGGGTTAAAATCCATACAAATACCTCCAAAAAATTATTACATATATTTTAAACTAAAATTTGAATAAATGCAACAAAATTCGACAAAAAGCATAAATATATCATTCTATTTAAACCATTATCTAGTAACTAATCGAAAAAATTTCTATTTGAAACTATTGATTTGAAAAAAATAAAATGCTATACTATTTTATAGATTTAAAAAAAACCATATAAATTAGGTTGTTTTAAATCTTTTTTATTTTTGAAAGGTAGTAATTATATGAAAAAAGGATTTGATAGTGAATTATATTTAAAAGTACAAGCAGAAAAGATTGAAGAAAGAATTAATATGTTTGACAAATTATATTTGGAGTTTGGAGGTAAAATATTTGACGACTTTCATGCAAGTAGAGTATTACCTGGGTTTGAGCCAGACAACAAAATACGTTTATTAGAAAAACTAAAGGAACAATCAGAAGTTATATTTTGTATAAATGCAAGTGATATTGAAAAAAGCAAAATGAGAGAAGATTATGGTATTAGCTATGAAATGGAATTAATAAGATTAATAGACAATTTAAGTGATTTAGATATTTTAGTAAATAGTGTTGTTATTACAATGTTTACAGGACAAAAAACTGTTAAAAATCTAGAAGAAAAATTAAAGCAAAAAGGAATAAAGTCATATATACATAGACCAATAGAAGGTTATCCAAATGATATAGAACGAATTGTTAGTGATGAAGGATATGGAAAAAATCCATATATCGAAACGACAAAAAAATTAGTAATTGTTACAGCGCCAGGTCCAAATAGTGGAAAGCTTGGTACAGCACTATCACAATTATATCATGAAAACAAAAGAGGAGTAAAAGCAGGATATGCAAAATTTGAAACATTTCCTGTATGGGATCTTAATTTAATGCATCCTGTCAATGTTGCTTATGAAGCTGCAACAGCAGATTTAGGTGATGTTAATATGATTGATTCATTCCATTTAGAGGCATATAACAAAAATGCAGTTAACTATAATAGAGATATTTCAACATTTCCAATATTAAAAAACATATTAACTAAGATTACAGGTAAAGTAATTTATCAATCTCCAACAGATATGGGAGTTAATATGATTAGTAAATGTATCACAGATGATAAGGTAGTTCGTGATGCTGCAAATATGGAGATTATTAGAAGATATTATAATGCTCTTGCAAATTATAAACAGGAACTATGTTCAAAAGAAGAGGTAGATAGAATTGAAATATTAATGAATAGATTAAATCTATCTAAAGATATGAGAAAAGTTGCAAAAGTAGCATTAGATGCAAAAAAAGAAAAACGGGCAAGAAGTTATTGCTATTGAACTAAATGATGGAAAAATCATTACAGGTAAGCAATCAGAACTGCTTAGTGCATCAAGTGCTATGCTTATAAATGCATTAAAAGAAATAAATAATATACCAGATGATGTTCATTTGCTTTCAACAGACATATTAGAAAAAATATTTGAGATTAAAAAAAATACATCTTATAGAACATCATATTGTTTAAATGTCCAAGAAGTATTAATTGCATTAAGTGTATGTTCAAGTATAAATCCTATAATTGAAAAAACTTTGAAAAACCTTGAATTATTACATAGTACAGAAGCACATGCAACATATATAATTGAAAAAACTGAAATGAATGTGTTAAAGAGTTTAGGGATAAATTTAACTTGTGAAGCGAGAATTTAGAAAAAATTCCTAAAACCCCTTGCATTTGTTAAGAAAATGGGGTATAATAATAAAAGCATAATAAAAAGAGTAAGAGCGGGAACAAAAATCCCGCTCTTAAGTCTTGTTTAGAATAAAAAATTAAGGGAGGTATATATTTGTCAAAAATAGAAGAAAGTGTTGAAGCATTAGTAAAAGATAGCATAGAAAATTTGGGATATGAATTATATGATGTTCTATTTTTAAAAGAAGGCTCAAACAGGGTTTTAAGAATTGTTATAGACAATAACAAGGGAATTTCTTTAGATGATTGTGAAAAAGTAAATGATGAGGTTAAAGACATAATTGATGAAGCAGACTTAGTTAAAGAACAATACTTTTTAGAGATTTCTTCACCAGGAATAGAAAGATTGCTTCGAAAAGATTGGCAATTAAAAAAGTTTAAGGGAGAAATTGTTGAAGTAAAATTGTTCAAGAAAGATGATAAAGGAAATAAAAATTACATAGGTAATTTAGATGATGTAACAGATGATATTTTAAAAATAAAAACAGATGAAATTATTAACATTGATAGAAAAAATATATCACAAATAAAAACTGTGTATACAGATTAAATTAAAAATAAGAATATATACGTTGGAAAAGAATTATAATTATTTTTCAACAAATATGTTAGGAAAGGAATGATAGGAAAATGAAAGCAATAGATAACAAAGAGCTAATACTTGCTCTAGAAGATTTAGAAAACGAAAAAGGAATAAAAAAAGATTATTTATTAGAATCAATAGAAACGGCGCTAGTTACAGCATATAAAAGAAATTTTGATGCACAAGAAAATGTAAAAATTGAAATGGATAAAAAAACAGGAGCAACACATGTATATGCAATTAAAGAAATAGTAGATAATCCAGAAGATTCAATTAATCAAATTAGTTTAAAAGAAGCTAAAAAGATGAATAAAGCATCAAAAATAGGAGATAGTGTTGAAGTTGAAATAGTTCCAAAGAATTTTGGAAGAATCGCAGCTCAAACAGCAAAACAAGTTATAGTACAAAAAATTAGAGAAGCTGAAAGAGAAATAGTATTTACTGAATATAATGATAAAAAAGGAGAAATTGTTTCAGGACCTATTCAAAAAGCAGAAAGAGGAATAGTTATAATGGATTTAGGCAGACTTGAAGGAATTATGCCTCTTAAAGAACAAATACCTACAGAACAATATAATGTAAATGATAAGATTAAAGCTGTAGTTGTTGATGTTGAAAAAGGAGAAAAAGGTTCACCACAAGTTATTGTTTCAAGAAGTCATCCTGATTTTGTTAGAAAGCTTTTGGAATTTGAAATACCTGAAATTTATGAGGGTCTTATTGAAATTAAAAGTGTTTCAAGAGATCCAGGTAAAAGAAGTAAAGTTGCAGTATTTTCACCAGATCCTAATATAGATCCAGTAGGTTCTTGTGTAGGGCAAAAAGGAATACGTATACAAAATGTTATTAATGAATTACATGGAGAAAAAATTGATGTTATTGAATGGAATGAAGATATTTCAATTTTTATAGCTTCAAGTTTACTTCCAGCAAAAATTATGGCTGTAGATGCAAATTATGATGAAAAATTTGCACAAGTTATAGTTCCAGATGATCAACTTTCTCTTGCAATAGGAAAAGCAGGTCAAAACGCTAGACTTGCAGCAAAACTTACAAACTGGAAAATTGATATAAAATCTGAAAGCCAATTTAGAGAAATATTGATGAACAATCAAGAAAATGAAGATACTGAAGAAACTAAAGAAGAGGCTGAAGACTAAATAGAGAAAGGAAATTAGAACGTGAAGAAATTACCACAAAGAACTTGTATAGGATGTAATTCTAAAAAAGATAAAACAGAATTAATTAGAATTATCAAAAACAAAAATAATCAAGTAAAAATTGATTTATCTCGGTAAAGCTGATGGTAGAGGAATATACATATGTAATTCTGAAGAATGCCTTAATAAAGCTATTAAAAATAAAAAAATTTCAAGAACATTTGAAATGGAAATTAGTAATGAATTTTATGAAAATTTAAGAAAACAAATTAATGGGGGTGAAATTATTGGGCAAAATTAAATTATACGAGCTTGCAAAAGAAATGAATATTTCAAGTAAAGACTTATTAGAAAAAGCTAAAAAGTTGGGTATAGAGTTAAAAAGCCATTTGAGTGTTGTATCAGATGACGATGTAAAAAAGTTAAAGGAAGAAAACAAAAAATCAGATGAAAAAACTGAAAATAAGCCTAAAAAACCAGAAAAAAAACATGAAGAAAAAACAAAAAAAGATAATCCAGTAATTATTCGTAGAGAGGTTATTATACAAGATGAACCTAAGAAAGAAGAAAGAAAGGCTGAGAAAAAAGAGGATAATAAAAATCCTTTTGTTCAAAGAAATCAAAATAGAGATTTTAATATAGTTTATAGAAATAAACCTGAAAAACCTATGACTGTTAGTGAATTATTTGGATTAGGTAAAAAGAAAGAAACACCAAAAACTGAACAAAAGTCTGTGAATGATGAAGTAAAAGTTCAAGAAAAATCTGAGGAAATAAAAACAGAATCAACAAATAATACTCAAGCCCAAAATAAAGCAGAAAATCAACCTCAAGAAAGAAAAGAACCTCAACCTAGAAATGAAAGCAAACAATTTAATCAACAACAAAATAGAGGAAATTATCAAGATAAAAGAAATTATAAAGATTCTAGAAATAATTCTGATAATTCATTCCAAAATAATAGAAGAGATACTTTTAGAAATAATCAGAGAGGTGGAGAAGGACAAAATAATTTCCAAAGAAGAGATAATAATTATCAGAATAATAGATTTAATAATCAAAATAGAAATGGATATAATAACAATAGATTTGGGCAAAGACGTCCTTTAGATGAAAGAGGAATAGAAAAAAATATCAAAGAAATAATGTCTGTTGATTCAAATATGGAAGAAAAATCAGCTAGAGAATTCAATAGAAATCTTGATAAAAAGAAAAATAATAATAAATTTGATGAAAATAGAACAACCAAAAAGAAAACATCTAGAAGAAATCAAGATGAAGCTATTAATGCCAATAAATTAAATAATTTAAAACAAAGAAATAATTTATCTGGAATGTTTGAAGATCAAGAAGATAGTATGTTAGATTATTATGATTTATCAAATAATAGAGGTAGAAAAGGTAAGAAGAAAGGAAAAGGAGAAGAAAAATCTAAACAAAAAATCTTTAAACTTACTGAAATTACGATCCCAGAAACTATTAGTGTTAAAGATTTAGCACAAGAATTAAAGAAAACAGCTAGTGAAGTTATAATGAAGCTGATGTCACTTGGCATTATGGCTACAGTTAACAATGATGTTGATTTTGATACTGCATTTTTAGTAGCTTCTGAATTTGGTGTTACTGCAAACAAAAAAGTTGAAATTAAAGAAGAAGATGTATTGTTTGATGAATCAGAAGATAAAGAAGAAGAATTAACAGCACGTCCACCAGTAGTAGTTGTTATGGGTCATGTTGACCATGGTAAAACTTCACTTTTAGATGTTATTAGAAAAACTAATGTTATTAGTGGAGAAGCGGGGGGAATTACACAAGCAATTGGTGCATATAAAGTAAAAATAAATGATAGAGAAATTACATTTTTAGATACACCTGGACATGAAGCTTTTACACAAATGAGAGCAAGAGGTGCTCAAATTACTGATATTGCAATACTAGTTGTTGCTGCAAACGATGGTGTAATGCCACAAACAGTAGAAGCTATTAATCATGCAAAATCAGCTGGAATTCCAATTATTGTTGCAATTAACAAAATAGATTTACCAGATGCAAACCCTCAAAAAGTTAAAGAAGAATTAATGCAATATGAATTAGTACCTGAAGAATGGGGTGGAGATACAATATTTGTTGAAATTTCCGCTAAAAAGAATATAAATATTGATGGTCTTTTAGAAATGGTTCTTCTTCAAGCAGATGTATTAGAGCTTAAAGCAAATCCAAATAAACAAGCTAAAGGTGCTGTAATTGAAGCTAGACTTGATAAAAACAGAGGTACAATTGCATCTGTACTTGTACAAAGAGGAACACTTGATGTTGGTGATACAATTGTTGTTGGCACATCAATTGGTAGAATCCGTTCAATGGTTAATGATAAAGGTAAAAAAGTCAAATCTGCTGGACCATCTACACCTGTTGAAGTCATGGGACTTACAGAAGTACCTCAAGCAGGAGATATTTTCTATGAAGTTAAAGATGAAAAAATGGCAAAACATTTAATTGAAAGAAGAAGACGTCAAGAAAGAGAAAAATCAATTAATTCAATGCAAGCAGTTACTTTAGATAACTTATTTGGCCAAATGGAAGAAGGTAAATTAAAACAACTTAACTTAATTGTTAAAGCTGATGTTCAAGGTTCAGTAGAAGCATTAAAACAATCATTAGAAAAGCTTACAAATGAAGAGGTTAGAGTTAAAGTTATTCATGCTGCAGCTGGAGCTGTTACTGAATCAGATGTAGCATTGGCAAAAGTTTCAAATGCAATTATTATAGCATTTAATGTAAGACCAGTTGCAAGTGCAAAACAAGAAGCTGAAAAAGATGAAGTTCAGATTAAACAATATTCTATAATTTACCAAGCAATTGAAGATGTTGAATCAGCTATGAAAGGAATGTTAGATCCTAAATTTGAAGAAGAACTATTAGGAACAGCTGAAATTAGACAAATATTTAAAATATCTAATGTTGGTACTGTTGGAGGAGCTATGGTTCTTACAGGTAAAATTGAAAGAAATGCTGGTGTCAGAGTTTTACGTGATGATGTAGTTATTCATGAAGGTAAACTTGTATCTTTAAAACGTTTCAAAGATGATGTTAAAGAAGTTGCTAAAGATTATGAGTGTGGTGTACAGCTTGAGAAATTCAATGACATCAAAGAAGGGGATATTATTGAGGCATTTATTATGAAGGAGATTAAGAGATGATAACTAGAAAGAATTCAAATCGTATGGATAAAATAAATGAAGAGCTTAGAAAAGAGCTTAGCATTATTATTGATACTGATTTAAAGAATCCACATATTACAGGAATGATAAGTGTTACAAAAGTTAAGACTTCTCCTGATTTAAGATATGCAAGGGTTTATATTAGTTTGTTAAATTGCAAAAATGTTAAAGAAACATTAGATGGACTAAAAAGTGCATCTGGTTTTATGAGAACTGAGCTTGCAAAAAGAGTGAACTTAAGATATACTCCTGAACTTAGATTTGAGATAGATGATTCTATGGAATATGGGGCTAGGATTGAAAATATTCTTAAAGAAATAATTCCTAATAAAGAATCAGAATAAAATCTTATTGTATCAATCCGCCAAATCTACTTTTGTAGAGTAGCAACGGCGGTATTGTATATCTTTTTTCGTGCTTTAGTCGAGAAAAAAGTATATACAATACACAGCAAAGTTGCGGATATATAACAGCTGTAAACCTAAATAAATATAGAGGATATAAAATAACAATGGATGGAATTATAATTGTAAATAAAGAAAAGAATTGGACATCAAATGATGTTGTTCAAAAATTAAAAGGAATATTTCACGAGAAGGTAGGGCATACCGGAACACTTGACCCCTTGGCAACAGGGGTCATTCCTGTTCTTGTTGGAAAAGGAACTTTACTTTCTAAATATTTAATTAATCATGATAAAGAATATATTGCAACAATTAAACTTGGAAAAAAGACTTCAACAGGAGATTCAGAGGGTGAAATATTAGAACAAAAAAATGTTGATGATAATATCTTAAATGAATATTCTGTAAAAAATACATTAAAAACATTTGAAGGAACAATAACTCAAATACCTCCAATTTATTCTGCAATAAAAGTAAATGGAAAAAAGCTTTATGAATATGCAAGAAAAGGTCAAAATGTAGAAATACCAAGTAGAAATATTGAGATATATAAAATAGAATTAATTTCAATATCAAAACAAGATATGGAAATTAAATATAGAGTACATTGCTCAAAAGGTACATATATAAGGACACTATGTGAAGATATTGCAAAAGAACTTGGAACAGTTGGATTTATGAAAGGACTACAAAGAATAAAAGTTGGGGATTTTTCAATTGAAAATTCATTAACAATTTCAGAATTGGAAAATAAAGCTAAAGTAGACAATAATTTTATTACAATAGAAAAATTTTTTGCAGATAAAGAAAAGATAGAATTAGATTCTGCTAATCTAAAAAAATTCCTAAATGGAGTTAAGATAAAGATTCATAAAGCTGATAATGTCTATAAAATATATTGTCAAAATAATTTTATTGGAACAGGAATAGTAAGTAATAATGTTTTAAAAAGAGATATTGTCATTTCTTGACAAATTAATTATAAAATCATTAGAATATTCTATTTTACACTATTGAATACTGGTAGAATTTGACAAAAAGCACGAAAAGTTGTATAATATAATTTAGGGTATACATAAGATATTTGCAACCTAAATATTTTTTAAATGAAAACATAATATTGTTATCATTTGGAAAGATGAGGTGAAGTAAAATGGGAAGATTTGAATTTAAAAATAGTCTTAGTTCATATGGTGAGCTAATAGGTGAAGATTATGTAGCAGAGTACTTAGATAAACTAGGTGTTAGTAAATCTATTACAGAAAATCCACTATGTAGATATGAACTAACACAATTCGCTCGAGAAGTCTTATCTAGAAATCAATTAATTCAAGAAAATGATACAGTTATTGAAGGCAAACAAGATGAGTTACTAGAAGCATTAAAAAAGATGTTTCATTATAATAATGAAACTGAGATTTTAGATTGTAGTAGTTATACCTATGATAATACAGAACATATAGGCACAACTAAAAGAAAAGAATACAAATTAGAAGCAAGTGGTATAAGAATAAAAGATAACACAGAATATGATTTGTATGAAGAAGGAATAAATATAGAAGATGAAGAAAAAATAGTAGACGAAAATGGTATTGAAATGTATAAAGAAATAATTAAAGGAAAACAATGGGCAACAAAGTCTATAACTATTGTTACACCAGATCCAAATAATGCTGGTGTATTAAATGTAAAATACTATCCTGACAGTAAAAATGACGTATATGTGGAGTTTAAAGATTACAGAATGGGTACTAAGTTTTATAGTCTTACTGTTAATCCTAATTCTATAATTAAGATAAAATCTTTAATTGAGGAACATAAATGGGGATATATAGTTGAACAAGAATGGCAGAAAGATAATCCAGATCTTTATGATGAAGAAAAAACCAAACAAACAATTGCTAGAAAAATAGATTATAATCAATATCCAGGACCGGATAGATCTTCTAAAATGAAATCAGCAATGGAAAGAATATTAGCAGCCCAAGGAATAGAAAATGATAAAGATAAAGATAAAGATGTAGCATAAAATAATCTTATAATTGTTAAAAATGAGGTGGTTATATGAGTGGTAATAAAGTTAAATATGAAATGATTGATCCGAATGTTTCGAATAATGAACCAAGTAAAATAAAACCAAGTGAACCAAATTTTAAGTTACAAATTACTGGAGTCAGGCGAGCAGTTAGACGTCTTTTTGGAGCTTCATTAGCTACGGTACTTCTTACTGCAGGAGTTGTAAACGATCAAAGAATAGATAATGAGCATAGAAAACAAGAAATACAGGCAATGCAAGAAGAAGCTGAATGTCTAAAACTAGAACAGGCATATAAGAATCAAGTCTATAAAAATATGAAAGCATTAAAGCAATTAATGGATAATTGCAAAATTGTGGTTGATGATAGGATTCAAAAAGATAATAGAGAAGAATTATTAACCCTAATGGATAAAGACAATAGATTAAGAGAGAAAGAGTATACATTTTATGGGCTAAGAAGATTAAATAAAATGACTATTTCTCAAGATGAACAAGAGAATTTATATACACATTTACAATATGATGGTATTAGTTATTATCAGTATTATAATGAAGGTGAGGGGGGACCATATGATGAAGAATATTCAGAAGAGATGTGGCATTATTATCCGGGTAAAGGTGCTGCATTTAATATGATGCAGGAAACTTTTAATATGGGATATGAATTAAAAAATTTAATAAGTTATATTGCTAATTGTAGCCAACCTATTTTTTCTGCTAACTACATAGACTTATTTAAGTATCAAGAACAAATTCTTGAAGAAAAAAGGACTAAATCACTATATATTCAATTTATACCATCAGATAAAGCGGCTTGTAGGTTTGATGATGATGAAGGTAGAAGTTTTGTAAAATTTGATGATAAAGGAAAAACAGTGTTTACATATAGATGGTTTGCACCACAAGATATGGAGCCTGGAAATGTTGTAGGAGTTTGTTTTCCATATGAAGAATTTCAACAACATGTTCTAGAAACAGTAGGATTAAGTGAAAATATAACTGAATTATTAAATCAATTTACACAAATGAGATCACAAAAAGATATAGAAAATGCAAGATATCAACTTGATACATTATACTGTGCACTTTCAAATGATGAATTTAGAAATTATATTAATGAAGAAGCAGAAAAACTAAAAAAAGACAAGAAATTTGAAACAGTTGCTTCGATTAGAGATATTATAAAAACATCTAATAGGAAAGATTTTACAAAAGATTTAAAAGTAAAAATTCCTGTAGAACCACTAAGAAGAATTACTAAAGGAATACCACCATATAATGACCAGAACGTTAATAGAAAACCAAACGACAAAGACAACAAAATGAGATAAGGATTAATAAGCAAATGTACAATAGGACAGATATAATAACTCTGTTCTATTTTTTTATGAAAATGATTATTATTAAGAGAATACAAAGCTTTTTCTAGTGAATAATACTTAGTTCCTATATCATTTAATATATAATAAAAAAATTAATAAAAATACTTGCTATTTGTCAAATTTTGAAATATAATAAAAATGTAATAAGAAACGTAGGAGGAAAATATGGAAGATTTTGCAACATACATATTAGAAGAAGAAAATTTAGCAGAAAAGATGATAATTGCTTATTATTTATCTAGAAAGAATGGTATTTATTTTGATAAATCTATAGTATTAAAAGCAGAAATTGCTAAATTATTTATAGAATATATGAAATTAGATGTTGATGAAAATGAATTATTAACAGCTATGTTGTTATGCAATTGTAAAAAAGTTGAAAATGCCCAAAAAATCGGAAAATTAGAAACTTATGCTAAAGAGGGAGCTGAATATTTAAGCACTTTGGGGTTTAGTAAGCATTTTTGCAAAATGTGTGAAGAAGTAAATAGATATAGCCAAAGTTCACCTAGAGAAAAGGAAAGCGATATTTTGGAAGTAGTTGATCAATTTACAGGACTAATTCTAAACAGGGTTGAAAGGGAAGCGTTTACACCAGAAGAAGCTTTGGTTGTACTTAGAGAGAGAAATTTAAAATACACAGATAATAAGTATTTAAATCTATTTGAAGAATTTATTAAAGAATTTGAAAATATTACTGTTAAAGATGGAATAGATGTACCAATTATTAAAAAGTTAGTACATTTACATAATAAAGAAGCAAATGTAAAAGCATATATTGTTGCACTTTCTAATATTTATGATGAGAAAATTACAGTAGCACTTAGTAAAAATCTAAAAAAAGAAGCAAAAACAATGGTATCAGAAAAGATAGATACTGAAGCTGTTTCAACTGTAGATAGAATGAAACAACTTGCAAGTGACCATGCTAAAAAGACACAAAATTCAAAAAGAGCTTTATTTAGCGGAGATACAGCACAAAAAATACTTAATCATGAACTTAAATACAAAGTGGAGGAATAAAATGTACGAAATATTTGCTGATTTACACATTCATATCGGAAGATCAGAAAACGGGAAACCAGTAAAAATTACAGGTGCACGAAGTTTAAATTTTGCGAATATAGCAAAAGAATGTTATAATAGAAAAGGAATTCAAGTGGCACGGAATTATAGACTGTGCCTCTCCTTATGTAATAGAAGATATTGAAAGATTTCTTGAAACTGGAGATGCATACGAATTAAAAGATGGTGGGATAATATACAAAGATAAAGTATGTATTATTTTAGGGAGTGAAGTTGAAACAACTGAAGTAGGTAGAAATGGAAAAAAAGGTGCTGCACATAATTTATGCTATTTTCCACATTTAAAAGATATACAAGCTTTTTCTAAAGAGTTATCACAACATTTAAAAAATATAACATTAAGTACTCAACATTCAGACTTATCAGGATATGAGCTTGTAGATATAGTTGAGAAGTATAATGGAATACTAATTCCAGCACATGTATTTACTCCACATAAGAGCTATTATGGAAATTGTGTAGATAGATTAAAAGATGTATTTAAGGAAAAGTTTGATAAAATCTTTGCTATAGAACTTGGATTAAGTTCTGATACATATTTAGCAGATGAGATTTCAGAATTGGAAACAAGATCATTTTTAACCAATTCTGATGCTCATTCTCTTCCTAGAATTGCAAGAGAATATAATAAAATGCTTGTTGAAGATATTTCTTTTAAGGAAATAGTTAAAGCAATAAAAAATCAAGATGGTAGAAGAATTTTAGCTAATTATGGTTTGGATCCTAAACTTGGTAAATATCATAGAAGTTTTTGTGAGGATTGCAATGATTCAATTGAAATCACTGAAGCTGCTACAACATGCCCAAGATGTGGTGGAGTAAATATTACTTTTGGTGTTTTTGATAGAATAGAGTTGATTAAAGATAAAAAAGAATCAAAAAGCCCTAAACACAGGCCACCATATATTTATCAAGTTCCATTAACTTTTATTCCTGGGGTTGGAGGAAAGACAATAGATAAACTATTAGATAATTTTGAAACAGAAATGAATATCTTACATAAAGTTTCTCAAGATGACATTGAAGCTGTTGTTGGAGAAAAAATTGCTAGTAATATTATAAACGCTACAAATGGAAAAGCAAAAGTCCACTCAGGTGGTGGAGGGGTATATGGAAAAGTGTCTTTATAATTTTTTTTGGATTATATATTATGTAACTGTGAAAAGTAACTATTAGTCATAAAATTAAAAGAATTGTAATATTATTTATTAATAAAAAGTTATCATTTGTAAATGATAGCTTTTTATTTGTAGAGGAGCACTGTGTTCTCCATAAAAAAATTGTGGATATTAGGAGAAATTATAAAAAATATGGGTAAAACATTAAAAATAAAAGAAATAGTGATAAAATATATAAAGAATAATTATAAAGAATATATATTAACAAGTGTAATCTTTATAATAGGATTATTTATAGGTGTAATGTTTGTTAATAATTTAAATCAGGACAAGGCAAATATGATTTCTGAGTATATTATGCAATTTATAAATAATTATAAGCAAGGTACTCAAATTGATAAAAGTCAATTTTTTATGAGTTCTGTTAGAGATAATCTGTTTTTAACAATTGGTTTATGGATTTCAGGAACAACAGTTATTGGGATGCCTGTTGTTTTGGGATTAATATTATATAGAGGGTTTTGCTTAGGTGTAACAATATCTTCAATAAGTATGGTGCTTGGCATAAAAGATGGAGTACATTTTTGCTTTTTAGCGCTATTTTTACAAAATATTTTTTTTATACCTGCAATTATAACTATTGGAGTAAGTAGTTTAAAATT
Organism: uncultured Clostridia bacterium; assembly: GCA_947306755.1. GTDB lineage: Bacteria > Bacillota > Clostridia > TANB77 > CAG-508 > CAG-269. The sequence continues at coordinate 16,824 of CAMZHI010000020.1, forward strand.
ATATAAATCAATAATTGCTGATAGAAGGAAAGAAAATATAAAAATTCAAATTGTATATCATACTATAATTTCATTGTTTATGTTTGTAATTTTGATTTTTTCAAGCTTTTTGGAGAATGAAGTTTCTATTAAGCTTTTGAAATTCCAGTAGAAAAATATCATAGAGATACTGTAGGGGCGATTTTAATCGCCCGTCTACAGATTGCGGGCGATTAAAATCGCCCCTACATTTTTTAAAAATTTTAAGTTCTAACTTAACCGTAACAAAAAAAATAAAAATTTTCAAAAAAACTATTTACTTTTTTTGATTAGTTTGATATAACATATACGTATCTTATGTAAAGGATATAAAATATATCGTAAATAAGGGATGGGGAAACAATGGATAAGCAATTAAAACAATTTATAAAATATTTAGAAGTTGATAGAAAAGCAGCTAATAATACACTTCAATCATACAAAAGAGACTTGGTTCAATTTAAAGATTATTTGAATGAAAATGATATTAAATACACTAAAGTTACAGAAAAGGATATTAATAATTATATTAAACATCTTGCAGATTGTGAAAAAAAGCCAACAACAATTTCGAGAACAATAGCTGCTATTAGAAGATTTTATCAATTTGAAATGAAAAGCAAAAAAACAATTAAGATAGATCCTACAGCAAATATAAAATCTCCTAGTATTGATAAAAGAACGCCATCTATTTTGTCATTAGATGAAGTGAATTTATTATTAAAACAACCTACAGATGTAGATTTAAAAGGGATTAGAGATAAAGCAATGCTTGAGTTTGCATATGCTTCAGGTATGAGAGTGTCTGAGATTATTGATTTAAATGTTCAAGATGTTATTTTTGAAGAAGGAATGGTTGTATGCAAAAATGGAAGAAAAAACAGAATGATTCCGCTTGGTAAAATGTGTTTAAAAGCACTAAAAGATTATGTTGATAATGCTCGTGACATTTTAGTAAAATCAGATAAAGAAATAGCTTTATTTGTTAACTTAAATGGTAAAAGGCTTACTAGACAAGGATTTTGGAAAATTATAAAATATTATCAAGAACAAGCAAATATTACAAAAGATATTACTCCACATACTTTAAGACATTCTTTTGCAACACATTTACTACAAAATGGAGCAGATTTAAAATCAATTCAGATGATGTTAGGTCATTCAGATATTTCATCAACACAAGTATATATGCAGTTTCAAAATGGGGGGTTGAATGATATATATAAGAAAGCACATCCTCGCGCATAAAAAAAATTCAGAATCTATTTAGATTCTGAATTTTCTTTTAGTAGCATTGGACCGATTTCGGTGACTGTTCCAGCGCCTTGTGTTAATATAATATCATTTTCTTTTACATTTTCTTTTAAATATTTAACACATTCATTAAAATCTGGAATATATAAAGCATTTTTACCTAAAGAACATATTTTATCAGCTAAGTCCTGTGATGTAATTCCATAAGTATTCTTTTCTCTAGCAGCATAAATATCTAATATTATAATATTGTCAAAATTCAATAGTGCTTTTGCAAAATCATCCATTAAATTTTTTGTTCTGCTATATGTATGAGGCTGAAAAACAACCCAAGATTTGTTGTATTTTTTATTCATAAGAGCTTTTGCAGTAGCAATTATTTCTGTAGGATGGTGACCATAATCATCATATATACTTGCGTTATTTACTTTTCCTTTAAATTCAAAACGCCTAACAGCTCCTGTGAATTGAGCTAAAGCATTTTTAATTGATTCATATTTTATTCCATAATAATCACATAATGCAATAGTTGCTAAACTATTTAATACATTATGCATTCCCGGAATAGAAAGTTTAATTCTTCCATAGAAATTAGATTTAGAATATACATCAAATTCTGGGAATCCATCATTATCAAATACAATATTTACAGCAAAGAAGTCTGTATTTTTATTATTTATTCCATAAGTACGACAAGTTGCTTTTGTATAATTTGGAAGTTCTAAACAGTTGGAATCATCACCATTAACTACAAGTAAACCATCATCTGGTAATAATTTTACATATTTAATAAAAGCATTTTTGATATTCTCGAAATTTTTAAAATAATCTAAATGATCATTATCAATATTTAAAATTATGTCTGATTTTGGACTAAATTTTAAAAAGCTCTCTACATATTCACAAGCTTCAATAATAAAATATTCACTATTTCCAATTTTATAATTTCCATTAATATTTCTAATATCAGCTCCAACTTGAATACTAGGGTCTTTTAATGCTTCTAAAAAGCATAAAGAAACCATAGAAGTAGTGGTGCTTTTTCCGTGAGTTCCTGCAATTGTAATAGTGTCTTTATAACACCTTGTAAGCTCACCTAAAAAATCAGCTCTTTCAATAATTGGAATATTTTTTTCTTTGGCAGCAATTATTTCAACATTATCTTGTTTTATTGCAGCAGAATAAACTACTATATCTGGATTTGTTATATTTTTTGCATCATGACCAATAAATACATTAATTCCACTGTTTCTAAGTTTTTGAGTAGCTTCTGATTCAACATTATTTGAACCAGATACTTCAAATCCAAAATTGTTTAATATTTCAGCAATGCCACTCATACTGACACCACCAATACCAATCATATGTATTTTTTTAAATTTATTTAATCTTTCAAAATTTGGCATTTTTTTCACTCCTTATTTAAGCCTTTATATGTAACAATTTACAGTATTTTTATTTCCACAACTTTGCTGTGCATTGTATATACTTTTTTCTATACTCTAGGAAAGTCATCATCGTTAGATGATAGACTTGACGTAGAGGAGAGTTATGGCAGAATTTAGATTTTGTAGCATTTTATATGCGTACAAAATCTTATTTCTGGTTTTCTCATCTAAAGCACGAAAAAAGATATACAATGCTGCTGTTGCTACTCTACAACATTTATTAAATTGTGAATGCAATTATTATATACTTATTCTATTTAAAATGCAATAAAAAAGTGAATATTTTATATTGCATTTTTTTATTTGATATAGTAAAATAAACTTGTTAAATAACTAAAGAGAGGAGAAAACTCATTATGAAAGAAAAAAAATCATCACCAATTGTAATTTTTGTTGTATTACTTATTTTTGGATATATTATAATTAACTTGCTTTCAGATTCAAATTCTAAAAGTAATACTACAACTAATCATAGAAGTTCAGATAATACTTTTTATATTTTGGCTAGTCAAGAAAATATGTCATCACAAAATATAATTGAAAAATATGCAAGTGAAAAAGGCTATAAAGTTCAATTTGAATATCAAGGTACTTTAGAAATTATGAATACTCTTAATACAAAAGCTTCAGAGTATGATGCTGTTTGGCTATCAAATTCAATTTGGGGATATATGCTTAATAATTCTGTTAGTTTAGCAAATTCAAAGTGTACGAGTATTAATCCTGTAATTTTCGGAATAAAAAAATCTAAGGCTGAAGAACTTGGATTTGTTGGAAAAGAGATTTATACGAAAGATATTTTGAGCGCAATTTCAAATAAAAAGCTAAAATTTAGTATGTCAAATCCTACAACAACCAATAGTGGGGCTTCTGCATATTTAGGTTTAGTATCAACTTTAGCAGGTAATCCAGAAGTATTAACAAGTGAAATGTTAAATGAAGAAGAATTAAGACAAGAGATAAAAACACTATTTACAGGTTTGGAAAGATCATCAGGTAGTGAAGATTTTCTTGAAGAATTATTTTTAAATGGAGATTATGAGGCAGTTGTAGCATATGAATCTTCAATAATAAACATTAATAAACAATTAGTTACAAAAGGAAAAGAACCTTTATATGCAATATATCCAGTAGATGGAGTTTCTATATCTGATGCACCATTTGCATATATTAATAATAAAAATGAAAATAAAAAAGAGATATTTGATACTTTACAAAAATACATTTTAAGTGATGAAGGGCAAAAACTATTACAGGAACAAGGAAAAAGAACTTGGTATGGTGGAACAAATTCAAATGTAAATAAAACAGTATTTAATCCTGAGTGGGGAATAGATACAACAAAATATATTTCACCTGTAAAATATCCAAGTGCAGAAGTTATAAAAGAAGCTTTAAATCTATATCAAACAGAACTTAGAAAACCAGTACATGTAGCTTTTTGTTTGGATTATTCTGGTAGTATGGCAGGAGAAGGAATAGAAGAATTAAAAGATGCAATGAACTATATTTTAACTGAAAAAGCTGCTTCAGATTTTATTCAATTTTCATACAAAGATAAAATTGATATAATACCATTTGCAAGTAATGTAAGAACAGTTTGGTCTACTACAAATGGAAGTGAAACATCAAATATACTCGCAAACATTAATAATGAGAGACCTACAGGAACAACAGCTTTATATCCAGCAGCAATTAAAGCATTAGAAGCTCTTAAAGATGAAGATAAAAACACTTATAATACCTCTATAATACTTATGACAGATGGTTTAGCTAATGTTGGAAGTTATGCAGATTTAAGCAATTATTATAAAACATTAAATACAAAGATACCAATATATTCAATTATGTTTGGAGGAGCAGATAGAAGTCAGTTACAACCTATAGCAAATCTTACAAATGCTAAAGTATTTGATGGTAAAACAAATTTAGTAGAGGCATTTAAAGAGGTTAGAGGATATAACTAAAATATCTTAAAAATAATTATTGAAATCGCAACTTGCTTCCATTGTATATCTTTTCTCGTCTAAAGCACGAAAAAAGATATACAATGACGCCGTTGCTACTCTATATAATTACTTTAAAGGAAGTGATAAATCAAATGAAAAATTCATCAATTATTTCTGCTATTTTGCGGAGGTACATTTTTTGCAATACCTTATTTAGGCTTATCTGTTGGGATTTTGCCTTCACTTGCAATAGGAGCTGCAGCTTTTGGTGCAGGAGAACTTGTATTATATAAAAAAGACAAGCAAGAACTTAAATCTCTAAGTTTGGTAGAAACTATAAAAAGTGCAAGAAGTAAGAATAGGCAAATTACAGGAATGATAAATAAAATAGAAGATGCAGAATTAAGGCAAAATATTAGAGATGTAAGTGATACAATTACTAAAATTATTGATACAATAGAGAAAGAACCTAAAAAACTTAATAAAATGAATAACTTCTTTGAATACTATTTACCTGTGACTTTAAATATATTAACAAGATATGACGAAATAGAGAACCAAAAACTTTCATCTGAAGAAAGCAAAAAATTTATGAGCCAAACAAAAAATATGATGGAAAAAATTAATAATGCTTTTAAAAATCAGTTGTCAAATTTGTATCAATCTGATATAGTAGATACGGATGCTGAGATGAAGGTGTTTGATAGTATGCTAAAGGCAGATGGATATGATACGTCAAATGACTTCAAACAACAACAAAACAAATGAAAAGCTTCGTCTTGCGTTGTTATATAAATAAAAGAAAGGATGAAATTAATGAAAAATAAGAAGATAATTGGAATTGTAATTTTTGCAGTATTGATTTTGATTATAATTGGAATTGGTTTCTTAAATAAAAAAGGTGGAGGAAGTATTATTCCTAAAAATCTTACAACTGTTTATATTGCAACTGGTGGAGGAAAAGAAGATTTTATTGCAGATGAAGATGTTGTAAAAATTATGGAAAACAAATATGGATTAAATGTAGTTTATGATAATTGGAGTAATGGGAAATTAATTAAAAATCCACTTGTTAGAGAAGATGGAACAAAATATGATGCAATGTTTTGCTCTGACCAAAGATTTTATGATTATTATAAACTAGCTCCAAATAAAACTAATGGAGAAGCTGATAGATATAATGTTTTAAATGGTGGTCTTACATTAAATACCCCTATAGTAATTTATAGTTGGAAAGATGTCGTAGATAGTTTAGTAAAAGAACAAATTGTTACTGAAAAAGATGGGGTATATTATATTACTGATATGACAAAGCTTTTAACATATATTCTACAAGGTAAAAAATGGTCAGATATTGGATTAACAAGTTTATATGGAAATATAAATATTGCATCTACTGACCCAGTTACATCATCACCTGGTGCAACATATTATGGATTACTTCTTTCAATCATGTGTGGAGGACAAGTTACAAACGAAAATATTGAAACTTATCTTCCAAAATTAAAAGAATTTTATATAAAATCTGGATACATGAACAATACTCCAGCAGATTTATTTGAAAGATACTTAAAAACTGGTATGGGTGGAGAACCAATGATAGTTGATTATGAAAAATCAATTATAGATTTTGCAAATTCTAATCCAGATGGATTTAATCAAGTAAAAGACCAAATAAGAGTGCTTTATCCAACTCCTACAATCTGGAATTCACACTGTATTGCATCATTTACAGAAAATGGAAATAAATTCTATCAAGCATTTGAAGATCAAGACATTCAAAAAATTGCATGGGAAAGATATGGATTTAGAACTGGTATTACTGGAGGAAGTTATGATGTATCAAAATTTGGAATAGGGGTACCACAAGCAATTACAAGTACAGTTTCAAGCTTAAAGATGGATATATATAATAGGTTGATAGAGTTTTTAAAATAAGCTAAAAAGATATGAATGAACTCATATTTACCAGAAATTTATAAATAGTGTTGATTTATATTATTTATTTATGTATAATAAAAGATGAAAGGAGTAATTATTATGAGAGAAATTAAAGTGGCAAATCCAGATGGAAGGGAAGAAATTAAGAAAATATTAAATAAAGAAAGAGATCCTGAAGAAAAATATGAAACTTATTATGCAGCAAAAGAAGAACCTAAAGTGGCAAATCCAGATGGAAGGGAAGAAATTAAGAAAATATTAAATAAAGAAAGAGATCCTGAAGAAAAATATGAAACTTATTATGCAGCAAAAGAAGAACCTAAAGTGGCAAATCCAGATGGAAGGGAAGAAATTAAGAAAATATTAAATAAAGGAAGAGATCCTGAAGAAAAAGATGTAACTTATTATGCAGAAGAAAAAGAAAAACCTATGGTAGTAGATTTAGAAAATGGTAGATAAGATAGATATGATATTTGAATTATAAAGGAACAAAATTATCAAAAATCACAATAATTTTTTAAAAACTATTGTGATTTTTTGATTTTTAATATAGAATAAATAAAAAAGAAATAAGGAGAAAAATTATGGAAGAAATGGAATTAAAACCACAAAAAAAAGAAGAGGTTGAAAACCTAGTAAGTAGTGAAGGAGCAAAAATTACAGAAGAGAAGATTGAAGAATCATTAAATTATGATTCATTAACTGAAGCTGAAAAAAAAGCTGTTGATGAATTTAATAGTAAAATTGATATAAATGATTCTACACAAGTATTACAATATGGAGCTAAAGCTCAAAGTAAAATATCACAATTTTCAGATAGTGTTTTAGATGATGTTAAAACAAAAAGTGTTGGAGAAGTTGGAGACTTGCTTGCAAATTTAGTTGGACAAATTAAATCTTTTGATGCAGATATTTCAGGAGAAAAGAAAATAGGATTAGCTAAATTATTTCATAGTGCCAAAAAACAATTAGATACAATAGTTGCTAAATACAGCAAAATTGAAACAAATGTTGATACAATTGAAAAGAAATTAGAAGGCCATAAACTTCAAATGCTTAAAGATATTACTATATTTGATACTATGTATGAAAAAAATCTTGATTATTTCAAAGAATTGTCATTATATATAATTGCAGGAGAAAAGAAGCTTGAAGAATTAAGAACTGTTACATTACCTGCATTAGTTGAAAAAGCAAGACAAACTGGAGAGCAAATGGATGCTCAAAAAGTTCAAGATTTAGAAAATACAATCAATAGATTTGAAAAGAAAATATATGATTTAAAAACCACTAGAGTAATTGCAATTCAAATGGCTCCACAAATAAGACTATTACAAAATAATGAATCAGAATTAGTTGAAAAGATTCAAGCATCAATTACAAATACAATTCCATTATGGAAAAATCAAATGGTAATTGCTCTTGGAATTAATAATGCAAAACAAGCATTAGGCGCTCAAAAAGCAGTTACTGACCTTACAAATGATATGTTAAAGAAAAATAGTGAAATATTAAAACAAGGTTCAATTCAAATTGCTGAAGAATCTGAAAGAGCAATAGTAGATATTGAAACATTACAAAAAACTAATAGAGATTTAATTGAAACTCTTGATAAAGTTATTGAAATTCATGAAAATGGTAGAGCAAAACGTATGGAAGCTGAAAAAGAATTAGAAAGTATTGAAAAAGAATTAAAAGATAAAATGTTAGAAATAAAAGTAAATAATAACTAATCAATTATTACCGCTAAATTTTATAAGAGGTAGGAGGTAAGAAGTAAAAAACTAAAAGTTTGACTTCCAACTTCTGACCTCATTTTTTTATTAATATTTTTTATTTATAAATATGAAGGGATGGTTATTATTTGATGATAGATATAATAATAATAGGAGCTGGACCTGCAGGCATTTCTGCAAGTTTATATGCAAAAAGAGCAAATAATAATGTTTTAATATTATATAATGGAGAATCAAATTTAGAAAAAGCAGAAAAAATAGATAATTACTATGGATTTGAAAATGGAATATCAGGACAAGAATTGTATAATATTGGAATTAAACAAGCAGAAAATATTGGAGTTAAAGTGAAAAAAGAAGAGGTTCTAGAAATTGAACAAATAACTAATGGGTTTGAAGTTAAGA